>JBMUHF010000039.1:0-15888 GCA_050302555.1 Arenicellales bacterium
CCGGTATGGCGGACTAAGTGGCAGGTGGCCGGCAAGCCTTGGGGCACCATGCACCGTCGATACGGAGGCTGTAACAAACAGGTGCGTGCCCACCCGTTTAAGGCGCAGGGCGAAGAGTACAAGGCCCTCGAGTTCTATGAAGCGGTGATGAATACCGGCATACCGTTGAAGGTACCTAGTCAGCGTCAGTAGGAACCCGACGATGCGACTGGAGCCTGAGGTATAAGTGTATAAGTACCGTTTGGCCCGAGTCGGAACCGATACAGAAAAACCTGGCCTAGCGGCCGGGTTTTTTTGTCGCCGAAGGTGAGAGGTATTCCGGCGAGACCCAATTTTGCGACCCAGCGTGATGTTTTGACCACCTAAACGAGGTATCCAGATGAGTCTTGACCGTAGAGAATTCATGCGCCTGCTGGCGATGGCAGGGGCGGCCGGTATGACGGTCAATAGCCGGGTCTTTGGTGATGCTGGTGTTGAGTACGACCTGCCCGCCTTTGGCAATTTGTCACTTCTGCATTTTACGGATTGCCACGCACAACTGATGCCGGTTCACTTTCGGGAACCCAACATCAATATTGGGATCGGAGAGGCCTTCGGCCAACCCCCGCACGTTGTCGGCGAGCATTTTCTGAAGCACTTTGACATCGCCCCCGGGTCCGCTAAGGCGCACGCCTTCACCTTTTTGGACTTTGAAGCAGCAGCGCGGAAGTACGGCAAGGTCGGCGGTTTCGCACACCTTGCGACGCTGGTGAAGCGGCTCAGGGCATCGCGGCCAAACAGTCTTCTACTGGATGGAGGCGACACCTGGCAAGGGTCTGCGACATCGCTTTGGACGCACGGCCAGGACATGGTCGATGCGTGTAAGTTGCTTGGGGTGGACATCATGACCGGGCACTGGGAGTTTACCTACGGGATGGAACGTGTCCGGCAGATCATCGACGAACATCTCTCACCGATTGAGTTCCTTGCGCAGAATATCATGCTGACCGAGGATGCTTCCTTCGAGGGCAAACCCGCGTTTGATGAAGAATCCGGACAAGTGTTTAAACCCTATACGATACGGGAGATGAATGGGATCCCGGTAGGCATCATCGGTCAGGCCTTTCCTTATACGACGCTGGCGAATCCGCGTTACATGATGGAAGACTGGAGTTTCGGTATTCGTGAAGAACAGTGCCAGGAGATGGTCGATGCCGTGCGCGCCGATGGCGCTCAGGTGATTGTGCTGCTCTCCCATAACGGTATGGATGTGGATCTGAAACTTGCGAGCCGGGTGACCGGTATCGACGTGATTCTTGGAGGCCATACCCACGACGGGATGCCAAAGCCCAGTCTGGTCAGTAACACTGGAGGCAAGACACTGGTCGTCAATTCCGGGTCGAACGCCAAGTTTCTCTCGGTGATGGACCTCGACGTCCGCGGCGGGCGCGTGGCCGATTACCGGTATCGGCTTCTGCCAATTTTCGCCAATCTGCTGGAGCCTGACCCACAGATGGCATCGTTCATTGAGACTGTCCGCGAGCCCTTCAAACAGCAACTCGAAACGGTGCTCGCCACGACGGAGACCACGCTGTATCGGCGCGGCAACTTTATCGGTACTTTTGACCAGGTTATCGTTGATGCGCTCATGGAGGTGCGGGGTGCCGATATCGCCTTCTCGCCTGGTTTCCGATGGGGTACCAGCGTGCTGCCGGGTGACCCCATCACCGTCGAACATCTGATGGACCAGACCGGGATTACCTACGCTAAATCTACGTTGACAGAAATGACCGGCGAGATGATCAAACTGGTCCTTGAGGATATCGCTGACAATCTTTTCAATCCGGATCCTTATTACCAGATGGGTGGTGATATGGTGCGGGTTGGAGGCCTTCGCTACGCTATCGATCCTGGAGCGCCGATCGGTAAGAGGTTGTCGGATCTGGAACTTAACGGCAAGCCTATTGATCCAGCGAGAAACTACAAGGTCGCAGGTTGGGCGAGTGTCAATCCTCAGCCCGATGAATTGCCTGATATCTGGGATGTCGTTGCAGAGTACCTGCGCGACCGGAAGGTGATCCGAGATATGGTACCCAACATCCCGAAGGTAAAGGGAATCGCGGGTAATCCAGGTTATGCCGCACTGAAATGAGAATCCGCTGGGTAGAACTCAGTGCGGTGATTACCCGCTCACGGATTTAACAGAGTGTCTAGTGCAAAAAAGACCGGGCTCAATACCGGCTCGAGTTTTCTGCGCATCAAGCTTCCGACAGCGTCGCTTCTAGCAAAGAATGGCACAACCAGAGGTTCCCCACAAAGACTTAGCGTAATCAAAGCGGCCTGCTGTTGATGTAACTGCGCGGCGGTCTTTGCTCCCGCCCCGTCTTTCGCAAAAGTCTCTGTCGACAACACCGGGAAGGCGGCAATCGCACGCTGCAGAGCATCCGCTGAGCGCGGCAGTTCTTCCTCGCCACGCAGGGGTTTGCAGTAGTCGCCCAGTGCATTGAGCGTGTCCACGACGGTGTCCATGTCGATAGCCTGTTTCAAAGCGCTTTCGACACAACGCAGAAAGTGCCTGCCTTGTACAGAGCCGGTTCGCGTCAGTAATGTCTCCATCGGGCCGGTTCCCATGAAGGAGGCCGTGTGAGGGTTAGTTTCTGTTTCACAGGGTACGTCTAGGTACTGTGGTCCAGCGCTGAGGAACCCTACTAACCAGGCTACATGATCCTGTGTTTGCGCCCATAGCCGTTCGATTTCCTGGTCATTCAACAAGTGGGAGCGCAGCAGCAGTTTCACGGTATCGATGATAGGTCGGCTGGCGGCCTCAAACGGAAGATGATCAAGAAGAAAGTGTCCAAGCGTTGGGCCGGTGCTGCCGTTAGCGACGGCAGGGTGCGCGAGCATCAGGCGTGCCACTTCTGCGGTGGGCAGGCACCACCAGGCGCGCCGAGCCAGTTCATCGTCAAGATTTGGCGATGCTGCAACGGCAACGACGGCTTCCGGCTCTCCAAGACACAGTAATCTTGTGAGCCGGTCTGTTTCGAGAGCGCCGCTACGGGTCCAGCGGCGGATAAACACCGGGTATCCGCCCGGCGTCCCAAGCGCTAGCACGGAAAGACTCTCACGCACTGCGCGAAGATAACGAACTGGATTGCCGGCGGGCTTAAGGTCGACGCGGTGGGTCGTTGCAGCGGTCAACGCCTCGACGCACATTGTGTCTTCATTAATTCGGATGGCGAGGGCAGTAGCCGCCAGAACATTTAATCTCAGAGTATCTTCTTCGACAAGTAGCATGAGGTATGTTCGATACTGATACCCACCCAAGGGGGATATCCCGATCCGGGTTCTCAGGGAGTAATATTGTCCACGGTTTTAGGTCGTGGCTTCGTGGGAGGTATTTATGAATATGGTCTATTATGAAACGATCGATAAGCTGGAAAAGATGGATGCGAATCCGGACTATGTCCAGGGATGGGTCGGTGGATTTTTAGGAAACCCACAGCGGGAAGAGCAGCGTGTGACGGAAGCATACTCAGCCGGTTATGAGGATGGCCAGAACAAGACCATCGACAGCGCTGCGGATTGGAAAGCAAGTTAACCCTCTGTCTGTGGTTTAGGCTGGTGAAGTACTCTGAGCCAGGCCCCCGCCGGAATGCAGATTCATCATTGATTTGCCCAGTTGCCTGACTACGTCTGGGCCGTCGATATCCATCACCTGGTCCATCACCCAGCGGTTGGTCTGATCGCTGCCCATAATCGCCTGAATGTGGTCACTGAATGCCCGTAGCAGGGCATATCCAGGAACCCCGTCGCTGAAGCTGCACTCGCCGTAATGGTTGTTGCGACGATTGAGCGTATCGATGAACTGCTCACGGTAGTCGTCGCCGCCCAATACCTCCGCCGCGTTTCTGTGAAATTGCCCCGCGCAGGCGTGGGCAAGCGCTGGGACAAAAGTGGCGCGGTCAGGCGCTTCCAGCATATCGAAGGCCAGACGGTCGGCGGCGTGCACCAGAAACACCAGGTACTCGCGAATCACTGCTACCCGTTGTACGTCATCCTGGTAAATAAAGTCTTCTGCGTGCAGGTTGCGGCTAGCGGTCAGTGCCAACTGCCAGCAGACGTACCCCAGCGCCTGCCCATTCTTCTCAGCTGATCCGGATTGTCCGGGGTTACGCCACCGGTCGCGAATTCGTGTTTTCATGATCGTTGCGCTCGCCCCGGATTTTATCTTAAGGTGCTGTCTATGTCGGCGTTGCCCCCCTCATTTCTGGATGCGGTACAGCACAACTGTGACGTCTCAGACTCACAGCACGCAGACCATTATTCTTTGTGTGTCTACCTCATGCACATGCGTGAATACTTCCGTTGGGAGCGACAGTTGGGTCCTGATGTGGTGCTTAGTGCAGATGCAGTAGGTGAGTGGGTCCACAAACGTGAAAGCTACTGGGATACGCTGGAGGAGGCATCCTACCGATCCCTGCCCCTGCCCGGACAGCAGGTGGATGCCTTCGATGTCGATGCAGTGAATACGTGGCTGGTGCCGCTCGGTTATGGCTACAGTGCTGGCATCGGCCGATTCGGTAAGCCGATCTTCTTTGTCGGCCGCCTGATCGCTTTGGAGTCGGGCGAAGGTTACCGGCTTTTGTGCACGGGCACTGAACAAGTCCGGGAGATGATTGCTCCTCCTGCTATGACCCGGGGTAACACGATCTGGATAAGGCGTGAGTCATTGCGGCGGGTACTCTGGGAAATGATCGAGGAGTGGCGGTGGAAAAAGCCGCACAACGCCCTGTCCCGCGCGCTCGACAGTTACGGTTTTACTGAGGATGCCCAAAATGCCATTGAGCAGATGGTGGAAGCATTCGCGGAAACGGCCATCCTGCACGAATTGGGTGAGCGGGTCTGTGGCGAGCAGTTAGGCAGAGATTGGGAGGAGATGTTGTCGGCCACCGAGGACCGGGCCACGGAAGCCCTGATCCGCGCGGTCCGCGATCATCTGGCGGACTGCCTCATGGTGTTACCAGCACTGCTGGCCGAGAAAGACCAGGCACCCTTGCATTTTTATTTCGCTACCATGACCGGTCTTCGTCGCCAACTTTTCCCGGCGCTGGTGGAGGCTTACGAGGAGTCGCTCATCCGGAGCAATGCTTCGCGGCTAAAGCAGGTGGTTCGAGAGGGAGCAAGGCATTGGCTGGAAGGTGCCTCACAGATACTGGGTGCTTATCGCAGGGGCGCTGCCGGTTCAGGTGTCACCCTGAGCACGGAGGTGTCGGATCGCCTGAAGTTCTAAACGCCAACCTCCGCACAGTGGTATTGCCTTAGCGTTTTGAACCCTTTTCCTCGTGAGCCAGGTCTACGACCTGTGTCGCGATATCAGCATAGGACTCACGAAAGCCCGACAGGGGGTGGTCGTTCTCCGGCGCAAAGTAATCTTTGGGGTCAACGCCGCCCTGATGTTCCTGGGCAATGAAGTCCTTTTGCATTTTGAGCATCTTGCGGATCAACTCCTGTTTTTTGCTCATTGGTCTTATCTCCTGGTGTTGTTTTGAATATGTCGGGGTTCGGGCTATCGCCTTTATCCGGACTCAATAGCCGCCCTTACGCATGCTTTCAGGAAGTCCGGAAAGCCTGCCTGCCTGTTTGCTTGGATTTCCCGGGAACAGTTCGAAGAGTTCCTTGTTGCTGACCTTGTGACCCCAACGCGAACTCATTTCTTTGAGCAGCGTGCGGTTATTGGGCTGATTGCCGTTGTTGGAAAAATATTCCTCCCGCAGGTACTGAATGATATCCCAGTGATGTTCAGTTAATTCCAGGTCCTCTGTACCGGCCATGGCTCTGGCGACAGATTCTGTCCAGTCCTCCGGATTTTCGAGAAACCCAGTTTCTGTGGTGGCTATCGTTTTTCCATCAGCGTCAATCGGCATGGCGGGCTCCTGTAGGCGGTAGCAGCATAATGAAATAGGGATCAGTTCCCGTCGTCGGTAATCGGTGTGTGTACGGCAGCAATACTCTTGTGCGGTAAAAAGAGGCCGCACCCCAGCAGGCGGTCGTGCCCAATGCCATTGTTCTGCACCACGGCAGAGTCTTTCAGGCCGAGTTCGGCGATCAATAGGCTGCGGGTCAGCATAGGACCCCCGGGCGTGGTGAAGCGGCGGATACGGCCACACAGCATTTTAGTTGGCGCGATGTCGAGTTCGTCCAGCCACTGTGCGGCGTATTCAAGAAAAATGGATTCATCTGTCGTCGAGTCGCTTACCCGTATGTGCCGGGCCAGCACCGCAGAAAATGGCGTGAGCGGGCGCACTCGGGCCTCGAGCACGGTCACGGCGTGACCATTGATCTCAAGCGTCTGGTCACTGAGCTTGCACGCCTGCGCGATGCGGTGTTCCGGCACTCTCAGCACAAAACGCGTGCGCGCCGAAAGTTCGATCACACTGCTATCGTCGGGCTGTTGCCAGCCGTTGCCGGACTGGGCACCGTGAATGAGATGAATGCCGGCTTTTGGTTCGTCTTCAAGCCAGGGCAGCACCTGGGTAATCGTTTGGCGCAGTGTCCAGGCGTGATCCGTCGGCAGTTGTCGTCCACGGGTCCGGAAAACGAGATCGATAACAGTTTCCCGAGGGACCGGCACTCTTGCCACAGGGGTTTCTTGCCAGAAAGTAGGCATGGCCATGAAACCAGTCACTGTACCGGCAGTGAGGCTTGGATCGCTTCGCGGTCGATCCACCAGTTACCCTGGACCAGTACATCCACGACATTACGAAGCCGTGGCAGAAAGCGAGCCGGATCATGGAGTTCCAGCCGTTCGATCCATTGGTCGAATGCCTCCTGGTCCTCAATACCGCTATGCCGTCTGGCTACGGCGCCCAGCATCTGATTGGTGAAAAAGGACAGCGACTCATGTTCCTTGCCTTCGCTGCGAAGCTCGACTACGTAAGCGGCTACGGCTGCGGCGACAGCGGCGCCGTCTGAGTCATCGGGGGTTTCTTCAATGATGTCCTGCAACAGAGCTACAGAGAGTTCCGGATCAACCGGAAAAGTCACTGCTAGCCAGACACCGTGACCTAACGCCACGAGCGCGTCTGTTTCTCCCGACTGAAACATAATGCGTGCGGCCTCGATGGCCTCAGCCCAGAGCCGTGCTTTACAAAACCGGTCAAAGCAGCTCCGACCGCTCTGCCAGGCATCAGCCCCGCGCTCAAGCGCCACCTGTAAGCGGCCCTCCTGTAGGGCCAGTTCACGCCATTCGGGCGATTCGAGCTCGATCTCACTTTCGTTTAGTCGGTCTTGGACCGCTGCCAACTGCGCTTCTAAAGCAGCCGATGAGGTCGCGGACTCCTCCTGCGACTCAGCGCCAAGATCGAAGGTGTCACCAAGGTACTTCATGAATCTTGATCTCGGTGGCCCACATCGACCGCGCTGGTAAAGACCGCCTCAAGCCGGTCTTCCCAGTTTTCGGGCGTATCCGGATAGGGCGGCTTGACGTCCATTCGCAAAAAGCGGTCACCCGTGAGCGCTTTCTGACGAACCAGAGAGGCCAGTTCCTCAAAAGAGGACGGCTGGTTTTGCAGAATAAGTTCGCTGATCCAGAGCATCTTGGCGGGATAACGTTTAGATCTGAAGCGCGCTGGTGTACCGGCCCCGGTACACCAGCCGCGTCTGACCAGTCTGTTGTGAATCGTTGAAGGCTTCTCTTCGGTGCGGAACATTGGCACATACGAGACCTTCTCCAGGTCTTAGCCGCCGCCTAACGATTAGATCACCCGACCCGCTGAGAATCTCCCCAAGAGCTGCCACGCCCTCGCGTGTCTGATTATCGTGCTTCCAGATGACGTTCTGTTTGCGGGCGGTGTAGCGCATCCGAAGTGCTCCAGCATCCCAAAAAAATACCGGGCCCGAGCATTGCACACGATGAGGGCCGCCTTGCGGGCGATTCTCGGGAATTGTCATCGCGTCCCAGTGGCAAAGCGCCTCTGCCAGCCGAGGATCCTGCTCACGAAGGAGTCCATAGATGATTTCGTGATCCATCGCCTCAAGCGTGCCGCCCTGAAGAGCCGGCCGTACACAGTGGAGCAACATCGTCCGGATGAGTCGGTCCGGGGTATGGTAGTAGCCGTCGGTATGCCAGTTGAGTGGTTTGTTGGTATAGGGAATGTAGCGCTGGTGGGCGCTGATTTTCTCTACCTGAATTTTGCTGAGGCCGTCGGTATCAGCGCAGAGATTCCGGTCCGGAATGCCAAGGCCCAGTTGGGCTGCAAACGCTGTCAGGGTATCGGAGTCAATGTTACTGGGCGATTGGCAGCGATAAATTGCCATGTTGGCGTGTTTGATCCGGATGGCGAGTGCAGCGCGTTCGTCAGTGGAAATCTGATACGGGTTTGCAATGTCGACCACAAGATCGTCAATCGTTTGCCGGTAGCGGATAAGACGTTCCTGCCAGCGAGTCGTCACACCGATATCGACCCCTTTTAGTTGGCTTTGGATAGTCGGTGCGGATACGGTGGTTGCGTGCATGGTGAAAAATATGACAAACCGCCTTATGGCGTGGGATCTGATTCTAGAGCGCCGGCCGAGCGGGAGAACTCCCCCAAAAGGTTGATCTAGAGAATAATTTTCTCTGTACCAATAACCCTGAACACACAGGTTTTTTTGCAATCCCGGGTCCCTCGTGAGTTAAGTCCCTGATTTCAGGACCTTGTTAAGGGAAAAGACCTTGTTGCCCCCAAGTGATTTTTGTGCACTGCAAAAAACAGCCTATCTCCAAGGGGATAAAGCAGCGATTTTTACCGCATACCCCCCGGGGAATGGTGTCCACGGCTTCGGTACTTAGAATGATCGCAGACACAAACCGTCTACTGCGCTGGCAGGCAGTGTTGCCCGGGCGCTTGGCGAATCTTAAGTGTGCGGACGCCATGAGAGTGGCGAGGGCGGCGCTGCAACGGAGTGCCATCAACGGCACATACAAGCGATCAACGAACGGAGTGGGACTTACATGGCTGACAACAAGCAACACGAAACCCCGATGCTCGATGAGCTCGAGAACGGGCCCTGGCCAAGTTTTATCTCAGGGATCAAGCGTCTTCGGGACGAGCACCCTACCGAGCGGATCAACGGCGTGGCCAACGATCTGTTGGGGCAGTTAGAACATTCTTACGAAACACGCAAAGGTTACTGGAAAGGCGGTACGGTCAGTGTCTATGGTTACGGTGGAGGGATCATTCCGCGTTTTTCCGAGGTAGGTCAGCAGTTTCCCGAGTCCAAAGAGTTCCATACGCTTCGGGTCCAGCCGCCGGCAGGCAATCATTACAGTACCGACATGCTGCGCCAGTTGGCGGACAGCTGGGAGAAGTGGGGCTCGGGTCTCGTGACCTTTCACGGGCAAACCGGCAACATCATGTTCATTGGTGCCACCACCGATAACACTCAGCACTTTTTTGACGAGATCAACGATTATGGTTTTGATCTTGGCGGCGCGGGGCCCTGCGTGCGTACCGCTATGTCCTGTGTGGGTGGCGCCCGCTGTGAACAATCATGTGCCAATGAGCACAAGATCCACCGGACTCTGGTGAACAACTTTACCGATGATGTGCATCGGCCGGCTCTACCCTACAAGTTCAAGTTCAAGGTCTCCGGTTGCCCCAACGACTGTATGAATTCAATCGAGCGCGCCGATATGGCGGTGATTGGAACCTGGCGCGATGACATGAAAGTGGATCAGCAGGCCTGGAAGGATTACGTTGCAGAAAAGGGTCGCCAGCATACTATCGATAACATCATCACGCGCTGTCCGACGCGCTGCATGAGTCTTAAGGACGACGACTCGGTCGAGATCGACAACCGTAACTGCGTGCGCTGCATGCACTGCCTGAACGTGGTGCCCAAGGCGTTCTCCCCGGGAGACGACAAGGGCGTAACGATCCTGATGGGCGGCAAACGGACGCTGAAGATTGGTGACCTGATGGGTACTGTGATCGTGCCCTTCATGAAACTCGAGACGGAAGAGGACTACGAGACCATCACCGAGATCGCAGAGAACACGATCGATTTCTGGGCGGAGAACGGCCTGGAGCACGAACGCTGTGGCGAAATGATTGAACGGATTGGGCTGGTGAACTTCCTGGAAGGGATTGGCATAGAGGTGGATCCGCACATGATTGCGGACCCAAGACAATCGTCTTATGTCCGGATGGATGGCTGGGATGAAGAAGCGGTTAAGTGGTTTGAGCGACAGGCCGAAACCGCTCAGTCGGCAGCAGGTTGAGTTAACGGCGAACTTCGCCCCGAATCGAACTCTTACGGGAGAGAAAGATGGCTAAGGACATGAGACAGCCGATTGAATCGGGTTGTCCCGACGGTTTTCAGTATATGCACCCGCTGATGGTCAAGAACTTCGGCCTGTGGCGCTGGCATGATCATCCTCGGCCTGGTGTGCTTCGCCACGTGGCGGACAGTGGAGATGAAGTCTGGACCGTCAAGGCGGGTACGCAGCGCATCCTGGATGTATTTACCCTTCGCAAGTTGTGCGACATCGGCGATGAATACGCTGACGGGCATGTGCGGTTCACGATCCGCAGCAACATTGAGTACATGGTCGCCGACGAAGCCAAGGTTGAGCCGCTGATCAGCGCGCTCGAGGATGCCGGATTCGTTGTCGGCGGTACAGCCAATTCGGTCGCCATGATCGCGCATACCCAGGGATGGCTGCACTGCGATATTCCGGGTACGGATGCGTCCGGCGTGGTCAAGGCTATGATGGATGAACTCATCGATGAGTTCAAAAACTGCAATATGCCTAACCGGGTGCATATCACGACTTCCTGTTGTCAGATCAACTGCGGCGGCCAGGGAGATATCGCGATCAATGTGCAGCATACCAAGCCGCCCAAGATCAATCATGATCTTGTGGCGAATGTCTGTGAACGCCCATCGGTCGTGGCTCGCTGTCCAGTGGCCGCTATCCGTCCGGCGCAGGTCAACGGCAAGCCGACGCTGGAGGTCGATGAGAAAAAATGCATTTGCTGCGGAGCCTGCTACCCACCCTGTCCGCCAATGCAGATCAACGATCCGGAGCATAGTAAGCTGGCCATCTGGGTGGGCGGTAATCACTCCAATGCGCGCAGCAAGCCCAGTTTTCAGAAACTGGTTGCATCAGGTGTCCCGAATAATCCACCGCGTTGGCCCGAAGTCACAGCGATCGTCAAACGCATCCTGCAATCCTACAAAGATGATGCCCGGGACTGGGAGCGTATCAACGACTGGATCGATCGTATCGGTTGGCCGCGCTTTTTCGAGATTACTGGATTGCCGTTTACCAAGTTCCATATCGACAACTGGCGTGGCGCACGAAAGAGCCTCAACGCTTCGACCCATATCCGGTTCTAGGCAGGTTTCATGAAGTTTTCTGTAATGGTGAACGAGGGTCCATATACCCATCAGGCCGCGGACAGCGCCTATCAGTTCATCAGTGCAGCGCTTGCAGCGGGTCACGAGATTTTCCGGGTCTTCTTCTATCATGACGGGGTGAATAACGGCACACGGCTCACGACACCGCCACAGGATGATCGGCACATTGTCAATCGATGGAGCGAGCTTGCCACTGAGCATGACCTGGATCTGGTGGTGTGTGTTGCGGCAGCGCAGCGCCGCGGCATCGTGGATCCGGATGAAGCCAAGCGCAATGGCAAGGATAGTGACAATATCGCGCCGGGATTCCGCATCTCGGGCCTGGGCCAGCTGATCGAAGCGGGCATCGAGTCTGATCGGCTTCTGGTGTTTGGCGACTAGGAGTCGGTTTATGAGCCAAGCCAAGAAATTCATGTACATCAACCGCCATGCGCCCTGCGGAACGGCCTATGCGGTGGAAGGCCTTGAAGTCGTGCTGATTGGCGCCGCTTTTGAGCAGGACGTCTGTATGGCGTTTATTGGCGACGGAGTCTTCCAGCTCAAACAGGATCAGGATACTGCTGACACCGGTATGAAAAACTTCTCACCTGCCTACCGGGCGTTGGGTGACTATGAAGTGAACCGGCTTTATGTGGAGCGCGAATCACTTCAAGAGCGGGGGCTGACAGAAGAAGACCTGATGCCGCTGACCTGGGAAGATGAAGATGACGACTGGGCAGAGAAGCCGTCTATCCATGTCGTCGATCGGACGCAGTTATCAGATCTGATCGAAGAGCAAGACATTATTTTAAATTTCTGAATTCAACATAAACTGATGCTGCATACTGTTAATAAATCCCCGTTTGAGTCATCGAGTCTCAAAACCTGTCTGTCGCTTGCGAAAAGGGACAGCGATGTACTTCTGATCGAGGATGGCGTGTATGGCGCGTTAAGCGGGAGTGCCCATAGCTCTTGGGTGGCAGAAGTGCTTGGGGATGTGCGGGTGTATGCACTGGAACCAGATCTTAAGGCTCGGGGATTGTCCAAGGACAGACTTATTCCCGGGATCGAGGCGGTGAGCTACGACGGTTTTGTCGAACTGGCATGTGTCAACGACAAAATCCAGAACTGGCTCTGACATTATTGATAAATGCAACAGGAGGCCGAAAATGGCATTTGAATTAAACGGCAAGACCTATGAAACCGATGAGGAGGGATACCTTGCCGACCTTAGCCAATGGGATACTGAGGCGGCGATGTACATGGCCAAGGAAGACGACTGTGATCTGGACGAGAACCACTGGGAAGTCATCAATTTCCTTCGGGAATACTACGATGAGTACCAGATTGCCCCAGCGGTTCGGGTACTGACCAAAGCCATCGGGAAAAAACTGGGTAAGGACAAGGGCAACAGCAAGTACCTGTATGAGCTCTTCCCTTATGGGCCGGCGAAGCAGGCCTGTAAGTATGCTGGTCTGCCCAAGCCCACGGGCTGCGTCTGATATTTTTTTCTAAAGCGAGAACCTGCGCCGGCCGACCCGGCAACAATTATGAGCACTGAGCGAAGGGAAGCCGACCAGCGTCCGCTGATGCGATTTCCGCAGGCAGGGTCCCCTTGTTGCTAGGCGCCATTTTTGCGGGCCTGTTTTATCTCGCGACCGCTGTGTTTCTGGTGGGTGTGGGGTCCACTGTGGCGCGCTATGCTCGCACCCCCGCACCGCTGGTGATTCCAACGACTCCGGCACCGACTACATACGCTGGGGTTTTCGCCCGGATGTTTCGTGAAGTGGTGTTCTTTGAAAGCCTCTTCAAAGGAAGTAAGTGGAGCTGGCTTTTTGGCTGGTTGTTTCACTTCGGTATGCTTATCGTGATCGCGCAACACCTTAGATATTTCACTCAACCCGTATGGTCTTGGGTGATGATGATTCAGTGGATTGGGTCGTACGCAAGTTTTGCGATGTTCGTGGGTCTGGGTGGCTTATGGGTGCGCCGTGTTTTGGTTGATCGTATCCGCTATATCAGCGCCCCTTCGGATCACCTGATGCTGGCCCTGCTTTTGGCGATTACAGGATCGGGGCTTCTGATGAAATATGTTGACCATACCGATATTGTGTTACTGAAGGCATTCACGCTCGGGCTGATAACGCTTTCCTGGCAACCGCTACCAAATGATTTAGTACTGCTGGTGCATCTATCACTCGTGATCATTCTGATGCTGATCTTCCCATTCAGCAAACTACTGCATGCGCCAGGTGTTTTCTTCAGCCCGACTCGTAACATGCGGGATAACCCGCGCGAACGCCGTCACGTCGCGTCGTGGACGAAGGACCCGCCCAAGAGCGCAGACAGCGCCGACGGCGGATAAACCCAGACGCGGATCATGGTCACACCTGAATTCGAAACCCCGACCTTGAAAGAATGGGTCAGCACGCCTGCTGTGCAGCCAGACGCAATGGCCCACAGTCGACCGTTCGTCGCAAAGCCTGAACACCAAGCATCGTTGGGTTTTCCCGGTGAACTGGTGGAGAACTGGCAGGAGGTTGCGCTCGACAAGATGGGTGAGCTGCTCGGGCGGTATCGGTCCCTGCAGGTCTTCATGGATGCTTGTGTCAAGTGCGGCGCGTGTACCGACAAGTGCCACTATTACCTCGGGACGGGCGACCCCAAGAATATGCCGGTGGCACGTCAGGATCTCATGCGCAAAGTGTACCGGCGCTACTTCACAACGGCAGGAAAGTGGTTTCCAAAACTGGTCGGAGCCGTCGAGCTCAGCGAAGAGGTAATCAACGACTGGTACAGCTACTACCACCAGTGCTCAGAGTGCCGGCGCTGCTCGGTTTATTGCCCATATGGTATCGACACCGCGGAGATCACCATGGCAGGTCGGGAAATCCTTGCCACGATAGGTGTCGGTCAAAAATATTCCAACGAGATCATCGGCAAAGTGCACACCATAGGTAACAATCTTGGCCTGCCAGAACCGGCTCTCGCGGATACCCTTGAAGGACTCGAGGAAGAGATCGAAGAAGACATCAGTGTGCCGGTGAAGTTGCCGCTGGATCAGGCGGGCGCCGATGTGCTGCTGGTCACCCCCTCGGCAGATTTCTTTGCTGAGCCTCATGTCGACGGATTGATTGGTTATGCCAAGGTATTCCACCAAGCTGGCATCAGTTGGACTTTAAGTTCTTATGCCTCGGAAGCGGCCAACTTCGGCATATTCATCGGCAATTACGAGAATATGCAGAAAGTTGCGCAGCGCATACGCCAGGCAGCCCTCGATTTGGGTGTCAAGCGTATCGTGATTGGTGAATGCGGCCACGCGTGGCGAGTCGCCTATAGTTTTTGGAACACCCTGATCGGCCCCTTTGACTTTCTGGATCCGGCCTACCCAGTTCCTCAGCATATCTGCGAGTTCACCCATGACCTAAATCAGCGTGGCGGGTTGAAGTTCGACCGCGAGGCTAATGATGACAAAGTCGTGACCTTCCATGACTCCTGCAACGTCTCCCGCGGCTCGCGTCTGGGCGATACGCCAGGCGGACAGTTCACGATACCGCGTGATCTGATACGCGCTGCCTGTACACACTTTGTGGACATGGCGCCTGAGACGATTCATGAACATACATTCTGTTGCGGCGGCGGCGGTGGACTGTTGACCGACGATCTTATTGAACTGCGGGTAAAAGGCGCCTTACCGCGAGCCCAGGCATTGCAGCAAGTCATTGAGCAGTATGGAGTGACCCATATGGCGGCCATCTGTGCGATCTGTAAAAGCCAATTCAGTAAGGTGTTACCGGAGTATGGAATGGGTATGGATATGATTATCAGCGTGCACCAGTTGGTGGGTGATGCGCTGGTGTTTGGTAGCGAGCACTGACCTGCTGCGCGCCGCGCAGGCAGGAGTAGACAACCGAAAAGAGGAACTGGGCTATGGCAGCCTCAGAGGAACAAACGCAAAAACTCACTTTCCGTAAGTTTGCTGATGGCGAATATCAGTGGGACGACTTCAAGGATCAGATCTTCAACGAAGATAATTCACACAAGTGTCCGACTTACGTGCATCGTACGCCACCTTGCCAGGGGAGTTGCCCGTCGGGAGAGGATATTCGCGGATGGCTGCAGATTGTCCGAGGTATGGAAAAACCGCCCGAGGGGATGACCTGGCAGGAATATGCTTTTCGGCGTGCGACCGACGCCAATCCCTTTCCTGCGATGATGGGTCGCGTCTGCCCTGCGCCATGTGAAAGCGGATGCAACCGCAACAATGTCGACGACTTTGTCGGCATTAACTCGGTAGAGCAGTATATCGGCGATTCTGCGTTCGACGAGGGTTACCAGTTTGAAGCGCCGCCCCCCGTCGTGGGGAAGCGGGTGGCTATTATTGGTGGAGGTCCGGCGGGACTTGCGGGCGCGTACCAGTTGCGCCGCCTGGGCTACGCATCGACGGTTTTTGAATCCCAAGAGCATCTCGGTGGGATGTTCCGCTACGGCATTCCTGGTTACCGGACCCCACGCGACAGGCTGGAC
>JBMUHF010000040.1:0-2179 GCA_050302555.1 Arenicellales bacterium
TTGATCAGAATTCGCGCGGCGCACAGCCGGTTTATCGAGCGCTACCCGGCGTTTTCGGATTACTGCCCGGCACTCCTCCCGCTGGAGCTAGATTTTCTGGAATTTGCCCGCGACGAGACCATTCTGAACATGGTTGGACAGGTGCTTGGCAACAACTTTGCGCTGTGGAATTCAAGTTTTTTCGCCAAACCTGCCCGGGTGGGCACCCGAACCCCCTGGCATCAGGATGGTGAGTACTGGGCGATGCGGCCTTTGGCAACCTGTACGGTCTGGATGGCTATTGATGACGCGACACGCGAGAACGGATGCCTGCGGGTTATCCCGGGGTCGCATAAAGGTAAGAGAGTTCGGCAACATCAGACAAACAACGCCCCTGGTCTTGCGTTGAATCAGGAACTTACTCAAAATGAGTTTGAAGAATCGGATGCGGTGGACATGGTGATGCAAGCAGGACAGATGTCCCTGCATGATGTGTATCTTGTCCATGGCTCGGAGCCGAATCGGTCGGATCATCCGCGGCGCGGGATGACTTTAAGATTTATGCCTACGAGTTCCTACTATGACAGGGAGATAGAGCAGGAGCAGAACGCGTCGAGCCCATACCCATCGCTTAATGAGCAAGAGTTGAGAAATTTCCAAAGGGTGCCGCTCTATTTGATGCGCGGTGCTGATCTTTGCGGGCGCAACCGTTACGCGGGCAGTTTCTCAGAGCAGGGCGACTTCAGGAGGGACGATGAAACTTGAAGAGATTTATACCAAGTCGCCGACGGTTCTCGATCAGGCGCAGCGCGAGCATTATTACGAGCAGGGTTATCTTGTTTTTCCTTCGTTGATCGACACTGAGGTGTTAGCTCCCCTGCGCGCCGCTGCGGACCGTATTGTTGAAAAGACCCGCGAACTCACAGAGTCTTCCCGTGAAATTGATCTGGAAAACGATCACACTGCGGATAACCCCCGATTAAGGCGTGCGGCATATCTTGATGACCTGGATTTTGAATTTTGGGGAATCTGCGCGGATTCAGTGATCCCGGATATCGCGGCCGATCTTTTGGGCCCCAATGTCCGGTTCCGGGAAATCATGCTGAATTTCAAATGGGCGGGCGGCGGTGCCGAGGTGAAATGGCATCAGGATCTTGTCTTTTATCCCCATACGCATTCGGGGACTATGCAGTTTCTGTTGTTTCTTGCAGATGTGACTGTAGAGCAAGGACCGCTTGAACTTTATCCCGGTAGCCACCTGGGTCCGATATTCGAGCACTACGACGACCAGGGTGTGTGGGCCGGCGCTGTTCGGGAGCAAGATCTTGCGGGCGTCGGGCCAGATGGCCCGATTGCCGTCACGGGTCCTGCCGGCACAGTAAGCGTGCATCATAGCCGGACGATTCACGGTTCCGGACAGAACCAGAGCAGCCAGGGTCGCCCCGTCCTGGTGCTCACCTACAGTGCGGCAGATGCCATTCCATATACCGCGCCCGCGTATCCGAGTTCACGCTATGGGGTATTGGTTCGGGGAGAAGAACCGGGCTACGCCCACCACGAAGAGCTACATGTGCCGATGCCGCCCGACTGGTCGGACGGATATACCTCTATATTTGCGCATCAGGAAAAAGAGGCAAAGCCTTAGCGGCTCAGCTTTTTGGATGTGCTCTGACAAAAGGAAACAACGATGAGAGATAACCCGATTCATCCGACGGTGGATTTTGAGCAGGACGGCGTACAGCACGGATTTCTGAAGGTGCCGTATTCGGGGGACGATTCCGCCTGGGGCGCCGTCATGGTGCCGGTGACGGCGATCAAGAACGGTAGCGGTCCTACAGCGATTCTGACCGGCGCCAATCATGGCGATGAGTACGAGGGTCCGATTGCGCTCTGGGGAATGACTCATACGCTAAGTGCCGATGAGGTCAGTGGCCGGGTGATCATTGTGCCAGCGATGAACTATCCCGCCTTTAAGGCTGGGAAGCGTACTTCCTGGATCGATGGGGGAAACATGAACCGAGTGTTTCCCGGAGACCCCGAGGGCACGATTACCGAGATCATTGCCGACTATTTTTCCCGCACCTTGCTGCCCATGGCCGAAGTGGTGATCGACATCCACTCAGGCGGCAAGACCATGGAGTTTTTGCCGTTCGGGGCAGCCCATATTCTGGATGACAAGGATCAGCAGGCGAGATGTGTT
>JBMUHF010000041.1:0-3968 GCA_050302555.1 Arenicellales bacterium
AGAAATGCCATTGACCATGGATGACCAAGGCCTGATGCGACGGTAATTACCTCAAATGTAGCTTTGTCGCTCTCAAAAACATCTCTGTCCTCAGCCGCCGCCCTTGCCCCTGAGCCTGCTGGGCAGAGATCTCAGGCAAGCCTGCAACCGGATCATCCTGCAGCACACCGTTTCGAATCAGGCGAAGGGCGCCTGAGCGCTCGGTCACCAGGATATTGCCGGAAGGCAGAAATGCCATTGACCATGGATGACCAAGGCCTGATGCGACGGTAATTACCTCAAATGCAGCTTTGTCGCTCTCAAAAACATCTCTGTCCTCAGCCGCCGCCCTTGCCCCGGGCCCAAGGCATATGAGAACAGCAAGCGCAGAGAGATAGGAGCGGATCTTCACGAATGACTTCTTTGGGCGAATCAGTATTGAATCATAAGGGATTGCCGGGCCGAGAAAATACTCTTGTCAGGCTAATGCAGCCCAAGACAATTGGCTTTTGGATACCCAAAATAGCAAGACTCCGAAGATCGCAAAATGTGGGTGGATTCCCAGAAGATAAAATAATTGATACGTGAAAGTACATGTTTCATTAATTCAAAGCGCAAAACACTGTCGATCAGCATTCCTAACTAATCATGTTTTGCAATCTGTATAATCTTTTTTAATTTCTTGATCGGACTACTTGGAGGGATCAGGATGGAAAGTCGCGCAGCCATAGCTACCAAAGCTGGTGAACCGCTCAGTATCGAAACTGTTAATGTTGAAGGGCCGAGAAAAGGTGAAGTGCTCGTCGAGATCAAGGCGACAGGCGTGTGCCATACCGATGCGTTCACACTCTCCGGTGATGATCCCGAGGGCCTTTTCCCCGCGATCTTAGGTCATGAAGGGGCTGGGATCGTGGTCGAAGTCGGCGAGGGGGTGACTTCCCTCTCCCCGGGTGATCATGTCATCCCTCTTTATACTCCCGAATGCCGCACCTGTGACTACTGTACTTCAGGCAAGACCAACCTGTGCCAGGCCATTCGTGAAACCCAGGGTCGGGGGTTGATGCCCGATGACAGTAGCCGTTTCTCGCTGGGCAGCGATCGGCTTTTTCACTACATGGGCACTTCTACATTTTCAAATTACACCGTTGTACCGGAGATAGCACTCGCCAAAATTCGTGAGGATGCACCTTTTGATAAGGTCTGCTACATCGGCTGTGGTGTTACCACCGGAATCGGCGCAGTGATCAATACGGCTCAGGTAAAGCCAGGTGACAACGTGGTGGTCTTCGGGCTTGGCGGTATAGGGCTCAACGTGTTGCAGGGTGCGCGACTCGCGGGTGCCGATAAGATCGTCGGCGTAGACCTTAATCCTGATCGTGAGGCCCTTGGCAGAAATTTCGGCATGACACACTTCGTAAATCCTTCTGAGGTAGAAGGTGATCTTGTGCCGTATTTAGTCGACATTACCGACGGTGGGGCAGACTATAGTTTTGAGTGTATTGGTAACGTCGAGGTGATGCGCCAAGCCCTGGAGTGTTGCCATAAGGGGTGGGGCACTAGCATTATCATTGGCGTCGCACCCGCGGGTGCGGAAATTTCGACACGCCCGTTCCAACTTGTTACCGGACGAAACTGGCGCGGTACCGCTTTCGGTGGCGCCAAGGGTCGAACAGACGTACCCAAGATCGTTGACTGGTATATGGATGGAAAAATCAACATCGACGATCTCATCACCCACACCATGCCGCTCGATGAAATCAACAGCGCCTTTGACCTGATGCATGAGGGTAAATCGATCCGCAGCGTTGTTACCTTTTAGAGTATGACGACAATGGAGTGCATTCAGGAAGTCCGAATATTTGGCGGAACACAGCGAGTGTTCCGCCATGCGAGCTCCAGCACGCGTTGTGATATGGAATTTGCAGTCTTCGATCCAGAGCCAGAGAGCTCCTCCCTCCGCCCAACGCTGTTTTACTTGTCCGGCCTCACTTGCACATGGGCCAACGTTGCCGAAAAAGGCGGTGCCCAACGTTATGCCGCTGAACACGGCATCATGCTGGTGATGCCGGACACCTCGCCGCGAGGCCTCGCCCTTCCCGGCGAAGACGACGACTACGATTTCGGCTCAGGTGCCGGGTTTTATATCAATGCTACCCAAGCGCCCTGGAGCGGCCATTACCGGATGTTCGACTATGTTTCGCAGGAACTCCCCGGCATTGTGACGACCGAACTTCAGGGTGATCCCAAAAGGCTGGGGGTGATGGGCCACTCGATGGGGGGTCATGGGGCACTGATCTGCGCTTTGAAAAAGCCCGATGTGTTCCGCTCCTGCTCCGCGTTCGCGCCGATCAGCAACCCGGTCAACTGTCCATGGGGAGAAAAAGCATTTAGTGGTTATCTGGGACCGGATCGCCCCGAGTGGGAAAACTGGGATGCCTGTGCGCTGGTCGCACAATCAGACTTTCGCGGTATGGTCCTCGTGGATCAGGGTGATGCAGATAACTTTCTCGATGAACAGTTAAAGCCTCAGGCACTGCGCAGCGCCTTCGAGAACGCGGGGCAAAAGCTCGAGTTGCGAATGCAGTCGGGCTATGACCACAGTTACTACTTCATCGCTTCTTTTATCGGTGACCACATCGCGCATCACGCACGACAACTCAGGTCGTAGGGTCTTTCGTTACAAACTCCTGACCCGGGCTGTGGAGCGGCCGAATCCTTGAAACACATTGTTCTGTTGGGCGGGATCTTTACCCTGGTCGGGTCCTTTTTCTTCTCGGCTCAGGATGCGCTGGTCAAATGGCTCTCGACCGATTTCTCACTGCTACAACTGCTGCTGGTTCGCAGCACCATCATGATTCCGGTGTTTGCGCTCATCTGTGTATGGCGCTGGGGGCCTCAGGGACTTGTCACCTCTCGGCCGGGCAGTCATGTGCTCCGCGCAACATTCAACCTGATGGCCTTCTTAAGCTACTACTTTGCCATCACACGAATGCCGCTGGTCGATGCTATCTCGATTGCCTCCGCGTACCCGGTGATTCTTGCCGTCATGTCGGGTGTCATCCTGGCCGAAATGCCGAGCGGTCGTCAGATCATGGCAGTCATCGTGGGTTTCATCGGCGTACTCTTTATCATCAAGCCCACAGGGGGTGAAGTGGACTGGTTGGGGGCCAGCGCGGCTCTCTTTGGGTGCTTCAGTTTCGCGGCGCTGGGTATCTATACCCGGCATCTTTCCCGAACGGAGTCCTCGGAACTGATGCTTCTGAGCGGAGCCATCTTTATTCTGCTGATTTCACTTATCAGCGCACCATGGACCTGGCAGACACCGAGCCTCAACAGTCTGCTGCTCATGCTGGGTCTGTCCGGCGTAGCACTCGTTGGGCAGTACGCTATCACTAACGGGTTTCGCTATGCGCCTGTGTATCTGGTGGGCGCTCTTGAGTACACCACGTTGATCTGGGCAACCTTGTGGGGTTTTCTGCTATTCGCCGAAGTACCGACCGTGAATGTGGTGTTTGGCGCGGTTCTGGTTGTCTTGAGTGGTCTGGCGGTGGTGCTCGGGGAACGGGCCCGCGCAAAAGAGGCCAATACTTAAGATTCGAGCTTATTGGCGGTGCTGCATACCCCCTACAGCTCAGCATCCTAACTGAACGGCAAGATCAACAAAATCCCGGGCGATGTGATCGTAATCATCCTCGGCAACAAGGTTCGACTGTTGATCGGGGCCGTGCTCAAACGGCCGCTCCACGAACGCCGTCCTGAAGCCGCACTGCGCAGCCGCCTTCAGATCATCATTGTGTGCAGCCACCAACATACATTCGCCGGGCGCCAGGCCCAGCGCCTGTGCTGACCCAAGATAGGCCTGTGGTTGCGGCTTGTAGGCGCGTGCCACTTCGGCCCCAAGAATGACGTCCCAGGGCAACTGTCCGCGCTTGGCCATATTCACCATCAACGCAATATTTCCGTTCGAAAGGGTTCCGATGACATAGCCC
>JBMUHF010000042.1:0-27047 GCA_050302555.1 Arenicellales bacterium
GTAAGGCAGAGATCGCGGGAACCGGAGCCTCATCCTTGCAGACGAATGAATCCGGGTAACGAGCACACCAGTCTTCCGTAGAGGTCTGGCCTGCCGCGACCTCTTCCTTACAAACGAAGGAGTCTGGGTATCTGGCACACCAGTCCTCCGAAGTCGTTGCCTTGTCTGCGACCTCCTCATCCTTGCAGACGAATGAATCCGGGTAGCGAGCACACCAGTCATCGGAAGTCGTTGCCTTCGCTGACGCATCCTCGCATTCAAAAGAGTCCGGATAGCGGTCACACCAGTCATCGGGTTTTTCGACGGCCGCCACCACCGCAGGTGCCATCACGACTGCTGGTGCCGGTGCGGCAGCAGTGGCCGAACCGGCTTCGGTTTCGTTAGGTTTGGCGGTAACACATCCCGTGGCTACCGCGGCTATCGAGACCAATGTCAGCAAGGTTCGGAAGGGGGTTGCGTTCATTCTCATCGGGTCACTCTCTGTGGAATGTTTGCGTATAAAATCACGCTGTTTCGCGGAAATTTTTGCAATGCGGTATAACCAGCGCAATGTAACTATTACCCCCTGATCTGTCAAGAAATTCAAGGAAAACGCATGGTTATCAGGATCTATCACAACCCCCGTTGTTCAAAGTCCCAAGCGACACTTGCCTTACTTGTGGAACGTGGGATCGAGCCTGAAATCATCGAGTATCTCAACAACCCCCCAAACGCGGGCATGCTGAAACAGATTCAGGCAGCACTGGATTGTCCAGCGATAGATATGGTTCGGACAAAAGAAGCGCCTTTTAAAGAAAACCATCTTGAATCTGCCACTGAGAACGAACTCATTGACGCCATCGCGCAGTTCCCGATCCTCCTGGAACGCCCCATTGTGGTCAACGGGAGCCGTGCCGCTATCGGCCGACCACCTGAAAACGTCCTCGAGATTCTGTAACCGTTCACATCGGCAGACCCGTTCCAATGACCGAGTTATTAGTGCTGTACTACAGCCGTTATGGCGCAGTTGAAGCCATGGCCCGTCTTATCTGCCAGGGAATTGAGAGCGTGCCAGACTGCGCTGCACGCCTGAGAACCGTCCCGCCCATCTCAGCAACGCCCGAAAGTACCGCGCCCAACATCCCGTCTGAGGGGCCCCCTTACGTCGAACAAAAAGACCTTGCAGAATGCGATGGGCTTGCCCTGGGAAGTCCCACCCGATTTGGCCAGATGGCAGCGCCCCTGGCCTACTTTCTTCAGCAAACAGGATCTGACTGGCTTGCCGGTACGCTGGCTGGCAAACCGGCTGGTGTCTTCACCTCTTCCTCGACTCAGCATGGCGGGCAAGAATCCACATTGCTCTCGATGATGCTTCCGCTGATACACCATGGCATGCTGATCTGTGGTCTGCCGTTCACTGAAGCGGCTCTGAACCGAACCAAGACCGGAGGCACCCCTTACGGTGCGAGTCACGTCGCCGGCAGTACCGATGACAGGCCAGTCAGTCCGGATGAAGCGATCTTGTGCCGCGCCCTCGGCGCGCGGCTCGCCACTACTGTGCAGGCTCTGAAGACGGGCTAACTCTTCAATAGCCGTCCAGCGAGTTCCCGGACAAAAGGAACCGTTAATCGGCGCTGGTGTGAAAAGGCCTCGTCATCAATCTGGTCCAACAGCGCAAACAAGGTCGAGGGATCCCGGCGAACCCGGCGCAAGAGATAAGCAATCACGGCATCGGGTAACTCCAGTCCCCGGAGTCGCGCCCGCAACTGCATCGCTTCCGGCAACTGTTCTTCATTCAGAGGCTTAACCCGCCAGACACCCCCTGAAGCAAGACGGGTCGCAAGATCGGCAAGGCCAAATCCTGCCTGCGAAGGTGGATAACTTCCCGCAACCAACAGGCTGCCGCCCGACGGAATCAAGCGCTCGTAGAGACCCAGCAAAGCCTCCTCCCAAAGCCGATCACCACTCACCGAGTCGAGATCGTCCAGACAGGTGATTCCAGGACCTTCCAGATCCGTGATCATTTCCGGACGGACCCCCTCGAGCGCCAAAGACATATAAGCGGGCGCATCAGGTGACTGCAAATGCGCTCTGCAGCACGCCTGCAGCAAATGAGACTTGCCGGCACCTCTTGGTCCATGCAGATAAATCACCTGCACATCACTATTGTCTGCAGGGTGTTGCAACAAACTGATGATCTGCTGGTTATCGCCGATGAGAAAGTTCTCAAATGATGCCTGATCCTTCAGACGCAGCGGCAGCCGGATCTGATTAGCGCCAGACAATGCTCAGCCTCTCATCGGGACGGTTCAGAGGCATCGGTCGGCCGGATGACCCAGAAATACACGTAATGAAATGCACTTGCGAGTGTCGTCGCGACTACCAGCCACAGTACCGCCTCGGTCAACAGAGCGAAAGAAAGAAAATCCACCCGCTCGACCATGATCAGCACTACCAACGAAATCTGCAAAAAGGTATTCAACTTGCTTACCGGACTCGGCTGCATATGCACATCACCGTGAACCCATTGCAGCACCAGAACACCGCCAATAATCCCAAGGTCGCGAAATCCGATCAGCAGCAACAACCAGAACGGGATATCACCCGCCAGGGCCAACATAACGTAAGTGCTGACGATAAGCATTTTGTCTGCGAGCGGATCGAGGATCGAGCCCAACCGGGTCACCGCGTCGAACCGTTTTGCAATCCAGCCATCCAGGCCATCGGTGATGCCGGCAATCAAGAAGACCGCCAGGGCCGCGCCATAGCGCCCACTGTGCAAAAAGAGGATGAGGATAGGTACCGCGCCAATCCGCAGAAGCGTTAACATATTGGGAAGCTGATGAAGCAGCGGCATGCGGGACATAAAACGGAATCCAGGCTCAGTCTAGGTTAAAACCTGGGGGACACAACAATTCAGCCCCCTCTCGCGGCCGCACATACGATACCATAACTGTCTGACTCACCCTTTTGCATTTTCCTGTGCCTTCCTCAATCGATCCCCCTCTCAGTTACCGTGACGCAGGCGTCAATATCGACGCTGGGGATGATCTGGTGGAGCGTATCAAGCCTCTAGTGGCGCGAACCCAACGACCCGAATGCCTGGGCACTATCGGTGGCTTCGGTGGACTCTTCGAACTGCCCGTCGGACAGTACCAGCAACCGGTGCTGGTGTCAGGGACAGACGGTGTAGGCACCAAACTCAAACTGGCCATCGCGCTCGATCGCCACGATACGATCGGCATCGATCTCGTCGCAATGTGCGTAAACGATGTTCTCGTGGTGGGTGCCGAGCCGCTCTACTTTCTCGACTATTTCGCCACTGCTGCACTTTCACCCACACAGGCAGAGTCGGTGATCTCAGGAATTGCAACAGGATGCGAGATGGCCGGCGCCGCGCTGATCGGAGGAGAAACTGCCGAGATGCCAGGAATGTATGCGGCAGGCGACTATGATCTGGCCGGGTTCTGCGTGGGGATCGTTGAAAAGGAAAAAATCATCGACGGCCAGCAGATTCGCGCCGGGGACCATATTCTCGGCCTGGCATCCAGCGGACTGCATTCAAACGGGTATTCGCTCGGTCGGGCCATCGTCGATCGGAGTGGCGCTTCGCTGAACACCCCTATCGCGGGTACTACGCTCGGGAAACTTCTGCTCGCACCCACTCGGATTTACGTTCGAAGTATTCTCAATCTTCTTCAAAAGTTTCTAGTGCGGGGAATCGCCCATATCACCGGAGGTGGATTGCCTGGCAATATTCCGCGTGTGCTGCCAGAAGGACTTGAATGCCATATCGACCCAAAAGCCTGGGCCTGCCCCGAGATATTTGAATGGCTGCAATCCGAAGGCAGCGTCACCGATGCAGAAATGCGGCGCACGTTCAACTGCGGTATCGGCCTTATCATCATCGTGACCCCGGAGGATGCACCGCAAGCGAAAAAGATGCTTGAAGAGAGTGGCGAGACGGTCTATCACATCGGGGAAGTGCAAACCGGTCGCGCAGGTGTCATCTTCGAATAACGACGCCAAACCTTGCCGGATCGTGGTGTTGATCAGCGGCAACGGCAGCAACCTGCAGGCCATAATCGATCACTGCGCCAACGGCAGTATTCGGGCTGAGGTGGTTGCTGTCATCAGCAATGTCGGATCGGCTTTTGGCGTGACCCGCGCGCAGCAAGCGGGCATTACAACGCATTGTCTTGACCACCGTGATTTCGCCCACCGCTCCACCTTTGACGGGGCGCTCGCAGCATTGGTCGACGGGTTTCACCCAGATCTGGTGGTACTAGCCGGATTCATGCGCATCCTCAGCCCTGCATTCGTTGACCGCTTTGTTGGACGTCTGCTCAATATTCACCCCTCGCTATTGCCTTGCTACCCCGGACTCGATACCCACCAACGGGCAATCACAGATGGCGCAAAGGAACACGGCGCGAGTGTGCACTTTGTCACCCACGATCTTGATGCAGGGCCGGTGATTATTCGAGGCCGGGTAAACGTGCTGAAACACGACTCAGCGCAGACACTGGCGGGACGTGTCCATGAAGTCGAACATCAGATCTACCCTGAGGCCGTTGGATGGTTTGCATCAGGACGACTCGCGCTCCAGGACGGTATCGCAATGCTGGACGGAAAACCCCTAACCCACTGATTCAGTGGCTGTATCTTCAGATCAGTCCCTCAGACGCGCCTGTACTGTGATCTCGACACTGGCACCGCCGAAAAGCCGCGGTGACTCAGTTGTTGTGCGGGCGGGAAATGCATCACCTTCAAAAAACGGTCGGTAGGCCTCGTCCATCTCATCAAAATAATCCAGATTTGAAAGATGCACGTCAACCCGAACGATATCACTGCAGTTCAGGCCGAGCTCGTTGAGCATTTTGGAAATAGTCCGCATGACCGCAGTGGTTTCCTCACCCGGGTTCCCCATGACTGCCTGACCCGCCGGAAAGTCGGCCGCGACCAAACCAGCGAGGTAGGCGTAACGGTCGTCGGTGACAACCTGACTGAAGGGCGCGCCGGATATCGGCACCAGTTTTGACGGGTATCTTCGAATCAATGCGATGTAGTAGGCTCTTGAAGCTGACTGGGACTACGACTCACCAGCAGAGTGAATCTCGAACGCAAGGTCATCCTCTTTTTCGTGGACGCGCACTGTGCCGCCCTGAGCCAACTTACCAAAGAGGAGTTCATCAGCCAGTGCCCGATTGATGCGGTCACGGATAAGCCTCGCCATCGGCCGTGCACCCATCAACGCATCGTGGCCATTTTTCGCAAGCCATCGCCGGGCGCCCTGATCAACCTCCAGGACAACGTGCTTGTCGGCCAACTGGGCCTCTAACTGAACAATAAACTTATCAACCACATGACCAATGGTAGCCTCATCCAAAGCGCCAAATCGGATAACCGAATCCAACCGGTTACGAAACTCGGGCGCAAACATCTTATTGATTATTTCGGTATCGTCGGCACTGTGATCCTGATGAACAAAGCCCACTGAACCGCGCGCCATCTGCATGGCACCTGCGTTGGTCGTCATCACAATAATCACATTGCGAAAGTCGGCTTTGCGTCCGTTGTTGTCGGTTAGGGTGCCGTAATCCATTACCTGAAGCAGCAGATTGAACACATCCGGGTGGGCCTTTTCGATTTCATCGAGGAGTAGAACCGAATGCGGATTACGGGTGATCGCTTCGGTCATGAGGCCCCCTTGATCAAAACCGACATAGCCAGGAGGAGCGCCAATTAACCGGGAGACCGTATGGCGTTCCATATACTCAGACATATCGAAACGTACTAGTTCAATTCCGAGAGTCAGCGCCAGTTGCTGGGTAACCTCGGTTTTACCCACACCAGTGGGGCCGGAAAACAGGAAAGAAGAAATAGGTCGATCTGGATTGCCTAATCCAGATCGTGCCAGTTTTATGGCACTCACCAGCGCACTGATCGCGCTGTCCTGCCCAAACACGACCCTCTGTAGATCGACCTCAAGGGTACGCAACGCGTCCTTATCGTCAGCACTGACGGTTTTCGGCGGTATTCGTGCCATCGTTGAAACCACCCGCTCAATATCGGGGACCCCGACGGTTTTCTTACGCTTGGACGCCGGCACTAGCCGGAACTGAGCGCCGGCTTCGTCAATCACATCAATGGCCTTATCGGGAAGGTGGCGGTCATTGATATAACGCGCCGACAGTTCAGCAGCCGTTCGCAGCGATGGCGCCGTAAAGCGGACCGAATGATATTTTTCAAACTGCGTTTTAAGACCCCGCAGGATTTCAACAGTCTCTTCAACGCTGGGCTCGGCGACGTCGATTTTCTGAAAACGTCTTGAGAGGGCCCGGTCCTTTTCGAAGATCCCGCGGTATTCCTGGTAGGTGGTAGAACCGATACAGCGAATCTCCCCAGAGGCTAAAACCGGCTTCAGTAGATTGGATGCGTCCATGGCGCCGCCCGAGGCAGCGCCGGCACCAATCACCGTGTGAATCTCGTCGATAAACAGCACAGCACCTTCGGTCTCTTCGAGATCCGCCAGAACCGCTTTGAGTCGCTGCTCAAAATCGCCCCGGTACTTCGTACCGGCAAGCAGCGCGCCCATATCCAGCGCATATATGGTGCTGCCAATGAGTGCTTCAGGAACTTCCCCTTCAACAATCTTTCTGGCAAGACCCTCGGCGATAGCTGTTTTTCCGACCCCGGCCTCGCCCACATAGAGTGGATTATTCTTGCGTCGGCGACACAGAATCTGCATGGTGCGCGTGACTTCAAGGTCGCGGCCGATCAGAGGATCAATTTTTCCGGCAATTGCCTGTTCATTGAGATTTACCGCGAACGCGGACAAGGCATTCTGAAAGTCCTCATCCGACAACTCCTCGTCCGTTTCATCCGGCGAGGGCAGTTCCCGTGGCGTCTCATCCCGGCCGATACCGTGGGAGACGTAGTTCACGATATCGAATCGAGAGACACCCTGCTCATCCAGAAAATAGACGGCGTGTGAATCCTTCTCTGCAAAGATTGCAATCAGCACGTTCGTGCCGGTGACCTCACGCTTGCCCGAGCTTTGCACATGCAAAATAGCGCGTTGAATAACGCGCTGGAACCCGACTGCTGGCTGGGGGTCCGTCTGTTCGTCCTCTTCGAGCATGGGCACATGCTCATCGAGAAACACCTGTAACTTTTCACGAAGTCCCGAGACCTCAGCGCCACAAGCCTTGATGACTTTGGCGGCGGGTGGATTATCCAGCAATGCTGTCAGCAGATGTTCGATCGTAATGTACTGATGGCGTGCATCGCGGGCGCTCTGGATCGCGCTGTTAAGTGAGGTCTCTAGTTCGCTGGAAAGCATCTTTACTCAGGCTCCATCTTGCACTGTAGCGGGTGCTCATTCTCACGTGCGAGACTCAAGACTTCGCGCAGACGGGTTTCCGCCACCTCCGCTGTGAACACCCCGCATACACCTGCGCCTTCCGTGTGGACTTTCAGCATCACCTGGACCGCGTGCTCATGAGGCAACCGGAAAACACGTTGTAGCACCATCACCACGAATTCCATAGGCGTATAGTCATCATTGACCAGGAGTACGCGAAACATACGCGGCTTCTTAAGGCGCGGTTTAGCTTCTTCTACCGACGTGCCGGTGCCGGAAGTTCTTTGAATTTCCCTACGATCACTCATAACTGGACAACTGCATTTTCTATTCGAATCTACTGAGGATTATATAAGGGCAGGACCCCCGATTTATCAAGAGCCGATCAGGGGTCATTACGGACTTTTCGGGCAAAAAAAAGCCGGCGGTGGATAACCCTACCGCCGGCCTGTTTTTCTCGAGATCCGGATGCTTAGCCGGTCGCGAACTGCTCCTCTTCTGTAGAGCCGCTCATGGCAGTGACAGAAGACGTTCCGCCCTGAATGACGGTAGTCACATCGTCAAAATACCCGGCACCCACTTCTGCTTGATGGCTTGCGAAGGTGTAGCCCCGATCGGCAGCGGCAAATTCTTGCTCCTGGACCATATCCACATAAGCCGTCATACCCTTGCGGACATACTCATGAGTGAGGTCAAACATGTGATACCACATGTTGTGGATTCCTGCGAGGGTGATGAACTGATACTTGTATCCCATGGCGCCAAGTTCACGCTGGAATTTAGCAATCGTTGCGTCGTCGAGATTCTTCTTCCAGTTAAAGGACGGCGAACAGTTGTAGGCCAGCAATTGCTCCGGGTATTCCGTGTGAATCGCCTCGGCAAACCGGCGCGCTTCGTCAAGATCCGGCACTGCTGTTTCACACCAGAGAAGATCTGCGTACGGGGCGTAGGCCAACCCTCTCGCAATCCCCTGGTCGAGCCCTGCCCGGGTGACATAAAAACCCTCGCTGCTCCGCTCACCGGTAACAAATTCACGGTCGCGCTCGTCCACATCGGATGTCAAAAGCGCCGCTGCATTGGCGTCAGTGCGGGCCAGCAGTACCGTCGGGACACCGCAAACGTCCGCCGCGAGACGCGCTGCAGAGAGTTTCTGGACGGCTTCCTGGGTCGGTACCAGAACCTTGCCCCCCATGTGGCCGCATTTTTTTACTGAAGCGAGCTGGTCCTCAAAGTGCACACCTCCGGCGCCTGCCTCGATCATGGCCTTCATTAACTCAAAAGCATTCAGGACGCCCCCAAAACCGGCCTCGGCATCGGCAACAATCGGCACAAAGTAGTCGATATCATCTTTTCCAGAGGCATGCTGAATTTCGTCGGCGCGCTTGAAGGCGTTATTGATGCGGCGCACCAGTGCGGGTACGGAATTCACCGGGTAAAGGGACTGATCGGGATACATGGCATCAGCGATATTGGCATCCGCTGCCACCTGCCAACCCGACAGATAGATCGCCTTAACACCTGCCTTCACCTGCTGTACTGCCTGACCCCCCGTCAACGCGCCAAGGGTCGGCAGGTAATCGTCAGTGTTCAATCTTCGCCAGAGTTTCTCAGCCGCTAACCGTGCGAGGCTATGCTCAATGTGTACCGAACCACGAAGTCGCAGCACATCGGCTGCCGAATAATCTCGCTGTACACCATGCCAACGAGGGTTATCCGCCCATTCTGACTCCAGGGCCTGTCGCGCCTGCGTTTGATCAATCATCGTTTACCTCTGCTAATGCCATGTTGTTTAGAACCTTTCTCTTTTTAGCTTCAAGGCCTCGCGTTTTGCATTTATTTTCTTTTAAATTCAGCAAGGAACGCTAACTGGCCTGACCAAGTTTGCAGTTTCGGGTCTGACCGAGTATTTATCAATATAATTATTTTAATATTTAGTATTATCTGAGCAAATCATAGGATTAATGAAGCCTCGATGAGCGCACCGCCTTATTACAAGCAAAACCGCCTCAAACAATTAAGGGCTTTTTGTTATGCCGCGCGCCTAGGCAGCATTTCCCGGGCGGCGGAGCAGCTCTTTCTCAGTCAACCATCGGTATCACTCCAGGTTCAGGCACTGGAGCGCGAACTGGGGGTAGAACTCTTTGAACGGCGCGGACCCCGCATCCGTTTGACCGCCCAGGGCGAATCTCTACTGGAACTTGCCCAACCCCTGGTCCAGGGTATTGATGGCATTACGGAATCCTTCGCCAGTGAGTTGGGGGATCTCAACAGCGGAGAGATCAATATCGCTGCCGGGGAGTCCACTATTCTTTATCTTCTGCCGGAGGTGATCAAACGCTTCGCCGAGACCTACCCCGGCGTACGCCTGAAACTGCACAACGTGACTGGCCGTGATGGCATGGCCATGCTCCGTGCGGACCAGGCCGACTTTGCGGTGGGATCGATGCTCGAAGTGCCAGAGGACATCGACTACCGGCCGATCTTCGAGTTCAAGACCATGCTGATCACACCGCTGGAGCATCCGCTTTCAGGAAAGCGGGCCGCCAACATCAAACTTCAGGATATTGAGCCCCACGGCCTTATCCTACCGCCCCGCCACCTGGCGACCTGGCGATTGGTGGAGATGATTTTTGACCAACACAAAGTCAATTACACGGTCACCCTCGAGGCAGGCGGCTGGGAAGTAATTAAAAAATATGTGGAACTGGGCCTTGGAATCTCCATTGTGACGGCGATCTGTTTAAAAGACGATGAAAAAATTTCACGCATACCGCTCGATCGTTTCTTTCCCAATCGAAGTTATGGCGTCGTAATGCGAAAGCGCAAATACCTGTCCCCACCTGCACGTCAGTTTCTCGAAATGATGGCACCCGACTTTTCCGGTCAGCTAGAAAAATCAGTCGGTGAGTAAGTCGCGGACCAAACTCTCCAGTCATTTACCCAACGTCCAGTTGCCCAAACGCTTTGATTTATAATTTAACGTTGACCCGATAGTTCATCGCTGCTTCATGTTAATCCTTAAGACATTTCTACAAAAGTCATTATTGCCTTTGGGGCTTGTTGTCGCCTTAAGTTTTAATCAGGTAGTTGAAGCGCGAGTGCAGAAGATCGCTATCTGCTATGACTTCAGTTGCAAGACTCTTCAGCAGGTAGTGTTGTCCGCCGAGGAGTGGCGCAGTGTCATCGGCTGGTTTTACCCGGCAGCGCACACCGCTGCCGAAGAAAGGGAGCAACTCCGTCAGGCCATTGGCTGGATGGAGGTCGTCATCGGGCGGCATACGCCTACTCACCGTGACAAAGGGCTCAACCTTGAGAAAAATCCTGAATTTCCTGGTCAACTTGACTGCATAGACGAGTCGCTCAACATCACCACCTACATGCAGTTATTCCAGGACCAGGGGCATCTGCGTCGGCACCGAGTGATCGATCGGGCCTACCGAAGGGCTGGCTTTGATGCGCACTGGGCCGGACAGATCGAGCAAATCGACACCGGTGAACGCTTTGTCATCGACAGTTGGTTTCAGGATAACGGCATGTTGCCGTACCTCTCCCCCAGCACCGACTGGTTTGACATCACCGATCTTCAGATCCTGACCTTCGGGCTTCAGGACTGAAACCACACTTGGCCGAGAGAGGCCGGCCCTCATGACGCCGCGCAACCAAAAAGTCGTCGTGGGCCTCTCTGGGGGCGTAGATTCCGCAATCGCTGCTGCCCGCCTCAAGGCGCAAGGCTGGGATGTGACGACCCTCTTTATGAAAAACTGGGAAGAAGACGATGATGCTGAGTACTGCGCGGCCCGGGAAGACCTTGCGATGGCGCAGCAGGTGGTTGAAGCGCTCGACATTCCGCTTCGTACAGTCAATTTCGCTCATGAATACTGGGAGCGGGTGTTCGCAATCTTTCTACGCGAATACGAAGCCGGTCGAACTCCAAACCCTGATGTACTCTGTAACCGTGAAATCAAATTCAAAGAATTTCTTTCCTACGCGCATCAACTCGGAAGCGATTACATTGCCACTGGGCACTACGCCCGAATCGAGAAAGTGGGCGGCGCTTTCCGGCTGTTGAAGGCACATGACCTCAGCAAGGATCAGTCTTACTTTCTGCATACATTGGACCAGAGAGCGCTTTCGCCCACGCTGTTTCCTTTAGGTGAGGCGCAGAAAAAAGATATCCGGGCCGAGGCGAACACGTTGGGCCTTCCCAATGCCGACCGCAAAGACAGCACAGGAATCTGCTTTATCGGAGAACAGCGCTTTGCAGACTTTTTGGCCCGGTATCTGCCGCCCAAGCCCGGCAGGATGTGTACCCCCGATGGAGAGCCCGTCGGTGAGCATCAGGGCTTATGGTTCTATACGCTCGGTCAGCGCCATGGTCTCGACATCGGCGGACCGGGTGAAGCCTGGTATGTTTCAGCCAAAAATATCCAGACAAATGTCCTGACGGTAGTTCAGGGGCATGACCATCCCGAGCTCATGAGGAGATCAGTTGTGGCTAAAAGTATGCATTGGGTGAGCAATACTCCCAATGCCTCGCGGCTACACTGCTGTGCAAAAACACGCTACCGGCAGACTGACCAGGCCTGCGTGGTTCATATCCAAGCAAGCAATGTGGTTCTTGTCGAATTCGACGAACCCCAGCGGGCTCCTACGCCCGGGCAATCTCTGGTGCTTTACCAGGGCGACGAAGTCCTCGGTGGAGGCATCATCAGCGCCACTCACTCAGCTGGCCGCTCCTGAGTCCGTCCGTGTCTCCCACCGCTTATGACCTGCCGCTTCGCGGCATTTTCCTTTACGTCTCACAAGTCGCTTGCTTCCTGGTCATTAGTATTCTGGTGAAATCACTCGCGCCCTACTTTTCAGTGATCGAACTGCTATTGGTGCGCTTCAGCTTTACCCTCCTGGTTCTGCTGGTGATCATCGGCCCAAAAAGGGAGGCGGGGTTTTTCAAGACCCGTTATCCAATCGATCACATGATTCGAACAGGCTGCGGCATGGCGGCAATCGGTTTGAGTTTCGTAGCGCTTTCAGAGGCCTTTATTGCCAACGTCACTGCCGTGACCCTGAGCGCCCCCATCATTGCTGTCGTACTTGCTTTCTTTGTTCTGCGCGAGCAGATACGGCTTTCTCGGATGATTGCCGTGATCATCGGATTTATCGGCATTTTGATGATCATCAAACCAGGATTTGGCAGCTCAAGTCCTGTGATCTACGCAGCACTTGGGGCTGCTATTCTCTTTTCGTTCGTGATCGTCTGGTTACGCAAGCTGAATCGTACAGAACATCCCTTGCGTATTTCGTTTTATTACAATCTTTCAGGCACCATTGTATTCTTGGGTTGGGCTCTTTTTATCGGGTTCGCCGATGCTTGGGCCGAAGCGCCCATGCTTTTGGGGCTGATTCTGCTACTCGGCGTAACGGGGGCCGCACAACAAATCTTGCTGAGTTATTCATTCCGCTACGCCGATGCCAGCCTTCTGGCGCCCTTTGATTACTTTGCTTTGCCTTTTGCTCTGATCGTGGGGCTGATTTTCTGGGGCGAAATACCGGATCTCATGTCGCTAATAGGCGTCGGCACCATTGCGGCCTGCGGCATCGGGCTGGTGGCCAAGGAATTCCAGCTCTTGCGAAAACGCTCCGCCCATTAACGAAGAATTAAGAACACTCGGGCAACGCCAAAAGACGTTTTGCTTAAGCCCATTCAGTCCGAGTGCTTCTGGCAGGCCGTGATGGTTTCAGCCACGGCGTCAAGGCCCTTGTCCAGAGGGTAGCGGATAAAATAGATTTCTGTGTTATCAGTCACTTCTCCGCCCGGCCAATGGATAGTGACAAGCAACCTTGCGCTCTTTCTCGTTGACATGAATGCTGGTCATCGAAGGGCGGGTCTCACGACACTGGTTGGTGGCGTACTTGCAGCGGGTATGGAACTCACATCCTGTCGGACGGCTCGCGAGACTCGGAACCTCCCCCTCGATCGAGACCAGCGATCGCCTTCTGTTGGGGTCGGGCTGAGGGACGCCGTTGACCAAGGCCTCAGTATAGGGATGAGCCGGCTGGGAAAAAATTTCATCGGAATTCCCATATTCGATCAACCGGCCCAGATACATAATGGCCAGACGATCACTAACGTGACGTATTACCGGCAGATTGTGACTGATGATCAGATAAGACAGACCATGCGTAGCCTGTAGTTCATTCATCAGATTCAGAATCTCCCCCTGCACCGAGACATCCAGCCCTGCAGTAGGCTCATCAGCAATAATGATTCTAGGATTAAGCGCCAATGCTCTTGCCACACCCACCCGACGCGCCTGCCCGCCAGACAACTCATGGGGATACCGCGCCAGAAAATCCTGCGGCAAACGCACCATTTCGCAAAGGCGGGCAGCCTCCTCATTCAGATCGGCATCGATCCGGTGAATCTGAAATGGCTCCGTAATCAGCGAGCGGACCGTTTGGCGGGGACTCAAAGACCCCACAGGATCCTGAAACATCATTGCCATGTCACGACGCAGTTGGGCAAAACCTTTACGACTCAGGCCTCTCAGTTCCTGACCATCAAAAACGACGGAGCCGGATTTCGCCTGAACCAGGCCCAGGATAGCTCGTCCTAATGTGGTCTTGCCAGATCCACTCTCACCCACCAGTCCCAGCGTCTCGCCGCTGTGCAGCGAAAGCGAAGCGTCGATCACAGCGTCAACAAATCTCGGTCGATTCTGAATTGCCGACCGGATCCAACTGTTAGTCTGGAACCTGACACAAAGATCTGCGACCTTCAGCAATTTCTCTTTCCCGCGCGAAGGTCTGGATCGGACGATCTCTCCTGCTGAATTATCAGGCGCGGAACTTTTAGCAGTTAAACGAATTCCCTCAAACTCGGGATCCAGAAGGTGGCAGCGCACGGCATGTTCCGAGTCTCTAACCTGGACATTCTTGGGTGCTGTCGTCCTGCAGTTCTCCACTACTTGGTTGCACCGCGACGCGAAAATGCACCCCGTCGGAAGAGAGTGAAGATCAGGCACATCACCCGGTATCACAGGGAGATATCCGGTTTTGGTGTGTGTCCGCGCTGGATCACAGTCCATAAGCGCTTGCGTATAGGGATGGGCGGGGCGATAAAAAAGATCACTCACGCTTCCATATTCAACGACCTCCCCTGCATACATGACCACAACGTCATCGCAAAGTTCAGCGATGAGTCCCAAATTATGGGAAACCACCATGATAGTCGCGTCAAATTCTGCCCGCAGTTCCTGAATGAGATGAATGATTTGCGCCTCGAGGGTAACGTCGAGCGCAGTAGTTGGCTCATCTGCAATCAACAAGAGTGGGTCCATGAGGAGCGCCATCGCAATTCCCGCACGCTGCCTCATTCCGCCACTGAAGTGATGAGGATATTGGAGGATACGGTCTTCCGGATCCGGTATCCCCACCTTATGCATTATCCTGACCGCTTTTTCACGCTTCTGCCGTGTGCTGAGTTCCTTTCGACGATATTGGATATCAGACATCTGCCGGTCATAGGTAAGTACCGGAATCTGGGAAGTCATTGGGTCCTGGAAGACCATCGAGATTTGCTCTCCCCGCACCGACAGCATCTGGCGGTCATTAAGGGTCAACAGATCCTGTCCATCAAATTTCGCCGTCCCGCTGTTGATGCTGCCGTTGCTAGCGAGCAAACGGTTGATGGCCCATATCACCGTGCTCTTGCCCGATCCACTCTCACCGACGACGCCGAGAATCTTCCCCTTGGGAACATCGATGTTGATATCACGCAGCACATGCAACCGCCCCCGGGGAGTCTGAAACTCCACGTTGAGGCCTCTTATAGAAAGGAGAGGGTCCAAGGCCTAACGTCCTTTGCGCAGTCGCGGGTCAAAAATATCCCGCAAGGCTTCCCCAAAAAAGGTAAACCCGAGAGTCGTCAGGACCAGCGGTATCCCGCCCGCAACAATCGGCCAAGGGGTAAGCCGGACAATGAGATAGCCTTCATTTAACACCGTGCCCCAACTCGCCATCGGCGGCTGAACACCCAAGCCCAGGAAACTGAGGCCCGCTTCAATCGTAACCACAACGGGTACATCCATCGCCGCGAGGATTAATAGCGGGCCGATAACGTTGGGCATGATGTGGCGTACGAGCGTTCGTACTGTCCCTGCTCCAAGCGACTTCTCCGCCAGCACAAAATCGGTATTCTTGAGCGCCATGGTGCTGGTCCGTGCTAGGCGGGCATAACTTGGAATCGAGGTCACGATCACAATCGCCAGCACGAGATGCAGACTTGGGCCCAGTAGTGCAACGGCTGCCAATGCGAGGACGATCGTAGGAAAAGAACGGATGGAGTCAAACAACAGCAGCAGGATGTTGTCGAGCCACCTCGGTCCGTACCCAGCGAGCATGCCAAGACCCAGCCCCACAATCAGGGAGATTGAAACACCAATCGCCGCCACCTGAAGGGCAACTCTTCCACCATAAAGAACACGGGAATAGGTGTCCCGCCCCAATTGATCAGTCCCTGCCCAATTCTCGAACGTCGGCCCCGACAGCCGGTTTGGAATGTCCAGCGCAAGTGGATCGTGAGTGGCAAGCACTGGTGCAAAGATAGCGGCGACAAAAAACAGCAGCACCAGTATGAATCCAAACATCCCCATGGGGTTGCGCAAAAAGAGTTGCAACCGTTCACGCCCGACACTATGCCTCAATAAACGCGCATTCATCGGTGAGGTGGTGGTCTCGCTCTTTGCCATGGCTCTATAGGGTTTCGCGGACACGGGGATCAAACCATGCGACCAACAGGTCAGCGATTAAAGTAACGATCACATACATGGCGATCGTGACCAGCACTGCGCCCTGCACCACCGGAAAGTTGCGAGCAAGCACCATGTCATAAATGATCTTTCCGACCCCGGGACGTGAGAAAATAATTTCGGCGAAGACCGTCCCAGAGAGGAGGCCGCCAAATCCGACGCCAATCAGCGTAATCGTCGGTAGGATTGCAACATTTAATGCGTATCGAAAAACCACGGTCTGTGGTGACAGACCAAACGCTCGAGCCGAGCGGATGTAGTTCTCATTCATCACCTCGAGCATCGTGGCGCGTACCATTCGAGCGAGGTACCCAACCCATCCAAGCCCCACGGCAAACGCAGGAAGGACGAGGTGATACAACCGGTCGATGATGTCATCCTCATCTCCCGCACCCAGCACAGGAAACCAGCCCAAAGCGATCGAAAAAATGAGAATCGCCCAGATCGAAACCAGAAACGAAGGGACAGCAATAGTGCCGACAGCGAAGATGCCGGTCACACGATCCAGAAGACTGTTGGGCCGAATAGCCGACAGGCAGCCCAGGGGGATTCCGAGCAGCGCCGACCAGCCGATCGCAGCGATCGCAAGGGAAATCGTGTGAGGTAATTGTTCGGAGAGCGTTAGCGCGACGCTTCTATTGGAAAAGACATCGCTTCCTAAGTCGCCCTGAAAAACCGACCCGACGAAAATAGCAAACTGGTAGTACAGCGGCTCATCCAGATGCATCTTAGCCCGGTACGCCGCCTGAACCTCAAGTGTTGCCCGTGGCCCGAGCGCAATACTTGCCGGATCACCCGGGATTGAGTGCAGCATCAGAAAAAGAACCAGCACTGCCAAAAATACGATGGCAGCAGACAAGGCCAGTCTCCTGATGATGTAGAGCAGCATCTTTGAGTTTTCTATTAATTACCACAAAGACGCCGTGCGAAGGTAATCCCGGGATAACCTCCTAGAACCGCACAGCGTCTACAGAGCGATAGTGCGCGTAGCCGGCGCACCCATTAAGAAGAATTTGCCCGGTGAGCCCGGCCATCGTTCCTGATCCGAAGATACAAACGATGTGCCGGGTGCCGGACTACTGATATCAGCTGAAGTAAGGCAGTAACATTTCACCAGACGGTGCGAAACGCGTTGAGATATCCGCACGGTGAATGAATACCTCGGGCTCATGGGTCAGCCAGACGTAGCCTCCGGATTCTTCCATGATCTCCTGCATCCGGATGGCGATCGCGGCCCGCTTATCGGACACGGTCTCTGCCACCAGCTTTGCGAAAAGATCCTCAAATTCATCTGAGGACCAACGCTCCCAGTTCCAAACGCCCACTTGATCGCGAACAAACCACTGGAAAGGCTCGTAGGGATCCGGACCGGAGCCATAACGCATGATCCAAAGTTCCAGATCTTTCCAGGTATCGCCTTTGCTTTCCTGACCCATTTCCCAGAAAGGTCCGGAATCGAGCGGAATGATCTCGGTCTTGATTCCAATCGCACTGAGATTGGCCTGGATGATCTGCGCTGACAAGAGCCGCTCCTGATTGTTCAGGGTACGCAAGGTGAGCTCGAGGCCGGAAACCCCCGCCTCTGCGAGCAGCGCTTTGGCTTTAGCCGGATCATAGGAATACCCGGCTGAAGTCCTACGACCTACGAGGCCCGGGCAGACAACGCCGAAAGACGGCTCAGCTGTACCAGAATACGCTCCCTGAATGATGGAGTCCTGATCCACTGCGTGCTGGATTGCCTGACGGACCCGCGGATCTTTCAGTTTCGGATGGTCGGTATTCATCCCCATCCACATATACTGCAGGGCCCCTGCAACGGTGAGTGCCGAATTCGGCGGCGTTTCCTTGAGATATCGGGAATAGGAGTTCGAGGTGACCTTGGTGCAATCCAGCTCGCCTGCCTCAAATGCCAACGCACCGGCCTGATCTTCCGTTACAAAGATGCAGTCAATATTTGAAAACGCGGGTTTGGGTCCGTTCCAATCGGGATTCGCTCGCAGTTTGAGATGCTGACCTTGCTTGTGCTCAAGGATGACATAGGGACCACAACTGGCCGGCACTTCAATTGTGTACTTTCCGCCCGCCCCTTCCAGCGCTTTCTTGCAGTTGATGATTCCCGTTCCTGAAGCGAGTGTCGCTGACATGAACGGTGCGAAGGGCTGGTTCAGAACAATCGTACCGCTGTATCGATCCTTAATTTCGGTATGATCATACGCTACATAATCGCCTTTCCACTCACTTTCGAGCATTCGATCGTAAGAATAGGCAACATCTTCTGCTGTGACTTCACCGAATCCACCGCTCCACTGCAATCCCTGCTTGAGCGTGAAATCAATGTGGGTAGCATCCCGAACTTCGATACTTTCGACGTGCATAGACGGGACCCATCCGGACTCCGCGCCATAATTTGCTAGTGACGGCATGATGCACCAGTTGACGTCATTGGGCGGATGACCGCCCACGTAATATCCCGGGTCGAGGCTTTCCATCTCGCGCTCAAACCGGACTGTCAGCGTCTTCCCGCTGGCGGAGTAGACGATTCCCGGAAACGTGCCTGTCAATCCAGCCGCGCCGGTAAACGCCAGGGTTTGAAGAAAACTTCTGCGTGTTTGCTTAAATGACTCCATAACGACTCCTCCTCTGTGTTAAATAATTTTTCTCAAGCGCACAAACGATCATACGGTAATTCGATCCCACGCAAAAGAACCTTTTCTGTGGGGTTCATTTCAGATCCCTCTTCCGGGCGGCACCGAGCTACGCTGTTGCCGCCTCGCGAATTTGAAACCCCGCCAGTGGCCTTGTATGCCGCTGAATACAGCATTGTTGTCACAACAATTGTCTTGGAAACGCCAGCTGCCAGTTGCGTTCGTGCACCACCTTAGCATTCATCCTGACCTCCATATCGGCTTCAACCATAATCTGTGTGTTGGTTGACGTCACCAAGGTGTGGGTAATCGAAGAGACTTCCCAGTCATCCCTTTTAAAGCGCTCGGTCCAGGTGATATCCAGTCTCGCGCTTAAAGGATCATCCGGGTGGATAGAACGATACTCATCGTGTGTGGATTCCACCGTCCACCCGTCATGATCGTCATAAGTAACGCGGCCCTCGTCAAACCACTGATGCTCTGTGACCACACCGCTTTTCATATCCGTTTTGATCTCCCACTGGTAATCCGGACCACGACTGATGGTTTTCCGTAAAGGCTCGGCACCCTCTGCCTCCTCAAATTGCCGCAGCTCGAGATCAGATGCGCGCTCTGGCCTGATGGGCAATGTCAATGACCCCGCACCCGCTTTCAATGTAATGGTGGCTTTCTCAGGGGCGGGCCAGGCAATTGGCCAATATGACGTTGAGAGCGCCACCCGGATACGGTTTCCTGCAACAAATCGATGGCCAGCCTCGCATAATTGGATCTGCACCTCGTATTCTTTACCCGGCTCAAGGGGCTCGGGTAACTCATGGCTATTTCTATGGGTGAGGTTCAAAAGTCCATAACTCACCCGGGTCACGCCGCCGTCCTCCAACACTTCCGAGAGAACGACAGCGATATTGGCTACCGGCTTATCGCTAGAGACCGTGACTGACAACTGCGCCGCCCCAAGGAGATCGATTGATTCTTCTAAAGGCGGTGAGTCAAAGACCAGGGAGCCTCCTGCCTCTGCCCTTTGGTCTCCGGGCAGGTCCGGATCCAGCCCGTGCGGACACCACTGTCCGGCCATCGCCCCGACTGTCATTGGAGAATTAATAGAAAGTGATTGGGCTGAGCCCCCTTTGTCATCAAGGGTCCCAGAATTGAGAAAAAACTTGCGGGGAGCAATGTTCGGCGACGGCCAGGAAGGTTCCGCTACCCAGCGGCCGGGGCGTTCCTTGTAGTACGTCCGGGGCGGCGCAGGATCCTCGATCCAACAACGCAGTTGGGGTTCATCCATCACCCCCGTATCAATATCTTTAAGCCAGTGATCCCACCAGCGCAGACACTCCTGCAGGAATCCGATGGCGGGGCCGGGTTCTGCAATGTGGGGGTATTTGTGCGCCCAAGGCCCAACGAGGCCCTTAGTCGGCGCCTTAATGTGCTCCAGCATCCTGAAAACCGCATTCGAATAACCGTCAGCCCAACCGCCTACCGCGTAGACCGCGGCTTCAATCTGATCATAGTCTTCACAGACTGAGCCGTGCTGGTAGAACGCATCCCGGTGCTGATGTGTCATCCAGTCTTCGAGCCACAAGCCGCTCCCTTTGACCCGGTCCATCCATACGTCGTACCACCGATCACCAAGCACTCGCGGGTCCGGAGGAGTCGTATTAATTGAAAACATGTACCCGTTCCAAGCAGCGTTGTCGTTCAACAGGCACCCGCCCATGTAGTGGATGTCATCCGCATAGCGATCATCCGTCGAGCAGATTGAAACAATGGCTTTCAGCGCTGGTGGACGCCTTGCTGCAACCTGCAATCCATTGAAACCGCCCCACGAAATACCAATCATGCCGACACGGCCGCTGCACCATGGCTGCGCCGTTATCCAATCGATAATCTCCAGGGCATCGTCCTGCTCCTGTTTCAAGTACTCGCCCAACAACACGCCATCTGAATCTCCCGAGCCGCGCATATCGACCCGCACTGCGGCATACCCATGCCCTGCAAAATATGGATGCGTAAGCGCATCACGGTCTGCAGTTCCATCTTTCCGCCGATAAGGCAGATATTCCAAAATCGCCGGCACAGGTTGATCATCCGCGTCCACCGGCAGCCAGACCCGTACCGCGAGCCGAGTGCCATCAGACAACTCGATGAATTCGGGATCCTTAACCGCTATCTGATTAGGGAAACTGCTTCTTGTTTTCATCTCCTTTTCTCCTCCGGACCTTTTTCTTTCATTAGATCATCAACTGAATAGATCAATCGTCTGTTACCGACCTTTTTAAGAGGTGCTTCTGGTTTTTAAGGGCTATCTGGCAGCCTCCGGCAGCCAAACCCTCGCGGACAATCGAACGCTATCCGGCATGGGAACCCAGATTTGCTCCCACTCCTCCACACGATGGGGAAATTTATCGATGATCTCGCTCACGTGCCTGCCTAAGGTGGTGAGATGACATAATCGCTTATAACTTAACGTTAATTCAACCCCATGAGTCAGCGACTTCTTTATAACGGCAATTTCCTCACTATGGACGCGGATTCCTCGTCGGCAGATAGCGTGCTGATCGACAGGGGCAGAATCAAAACCCTGGGAAGTGAAGCGCAGTGCCGGGCTGCTGCGACCGGTGCTGAAGAAACCAACCTTCTGGGACAAACGGTCGTCCCCGGTTTCATTGACCCTCACGGTCACTTTCCTGACTCCGGTTTTCTTGCCCTGCATCGGGTTGATCTTTCCCCTCCTCCACTGGGCTCTTGTTCCAAGATCGATCACGTTCTTGGAAGGCTCCGTGAGAAAGCGCGGGCGACCGAGCCGGGCGACTGGGTCGTCGGGGCGATGCTGAACCCCGCCGAGCTCGCGGAGAAACGATTTCCGACCCGGGATGAATTAGATACTGTCTCGGGGGAGCATCCGGTCTGGCTCTTCCACGTATCCGGTCATGCAGGCGTCGCCAACAGCACCGCCCTTGAGTTTCGGGCGGTTAACAGCGAGTCGGAGGACCCAAAGGGTGGAAAGTTCGGCCGTGATCCACTTACCGGAGAACTCGATGGTCTTTGTGAAGGGATGTCGGCCATGGGGACGATGGGTGATTCGGAATTCCAGATAACTTACGAAAGATTTCTCTCTGCGTTCTCCCACGCCGCTGATGAGTATCTCGATCATGGAGTAACCCTTGCTCAAAATGCGTGGGCGACGAAGAAACTTCTGGGTTACTTCGGCAAAATTGCAAACGAATCACAACCCGCTATTGATGTCATGGTCCTACCGGCAGGATTTCTCGAGCCCCGTTTAACCGCCGGTGATTTGGATATTCCTTTGCCCAAACAAGATAGTGGCGTCTTTTTAGGACCGAGAAAGATTTTTATCGATGGATCATTTCACTTGCAAACGGCCTGTCTGACGAAACCATACTTCAGGCCATACAACGGTGACCCTACTCATCGGTGTGAGCTTTCAGTCAGTCATGAGCAAATGGTGGCCCGTATTGGCAAACTCCATGATCTTGGGTTTCAGTGTCATATTCATGCCAATGGAGACGCGGCTGCCGATCGAGCCCTCGATGCTATTGAAGAAGTCCAAAAAGCCAACCGGCGTGAGGATCATCGCCATACGCTGATACATTCTCAGAACCTGCGTGAGGATCAACTGGATCGTATGGCAACATCCGGTGTAAGCGTCAGTTTCTTTCCAGCGCATCTGCATTTTTTTGGTGATTTTCATAGCAGCGTTACCTTCGGCCCGGACCGTGTGCGAACCATGTGCCCCACCCGCTGGGCTGAAGAGCGGGGTATTCGCTTCACCATACATAACGATGCCCAGGTCACGCCAACCCGGCCCCTGCACCTCATCTGGTGCGCGGTCAATCGACAGTCTCTTTCGGGAAAAGTAATCGGCAAAGAACAAGCGGTATCACCCCTTCGCGCTTTGAGGGCGCATACCATCGATGCCGCCTGGCAGGTATTTCAGGAACATGACCGAGGCAGCATCGAGATAGGTAAAAGAGCGGACTTTGCAGTGCTATCGGGCAATCCACTCATTGACCCGGCGAATATCCATAAGATATGGGTGGAGGAAACTATCGTTCTGGGAAAAACCTGCAATCGCTCTAAGGAGAAGTAACTTGACCAGAATACTTATCGCCGGTTTTCAGCACGAGACAAATACTTTTGGCGCTACCAAGGCGTCCTTTGAAGAATTTCTGGAAGCCGATGGCTGGCCGGGTCTGTTACGGGGCAACGACGTTATCACAGGCACCGAAGGGATTAATCTTCCGCTCACGGGTTTTGTTGATGCGGTCCGTTCTGAGCCTGATATTGAACTGATTCCGGTGGTCTGGGCCTCAGCCGAACCCTCCGCACACGTCACCGACGATGCGTTCGAAAGAATCTCTGCCATGATTCTAGAGGGCATCCGCCAGGCGGGGTCTCTGGACGGGATCTATCTTGATCTGCACGGTGCGATGGTCACGGAATCCCACGAAGATGGTGAAGGGGAACTGCTCGGGCGCATTCGTGACCTTACCGGGGACTCCCTCCCGGTCGTCGTCAGTCTGGATCTTCATGCCAACGTGACCGAGCGCATGATGGCGCACGCCTCCGCCTTTTGCATATTCCGGACCTACCCGCACATTGATATGGCCGAGACCGGTGCCCGGTGTTACCCGGTACTCCGCAGGCTGCTTTCCGGTGAAACCCTTTATCACGCAATGCGCCAGGCATCTTTTCTGGTGCCATTATCAGCACAATACACAGGTGCATCGCCCTGTCGGGAACTCTACCAACTGCTCCCACGGGAGAACGGCGTTGGCCAGGCGTACTGTGACATTGCGATGGGGTTTCCACCGGCTGACATTTATGATGCCGGTCCCGCTGTCGTCGCCTATGCCCCGACACAGGCTGAGGCTGACGCGCACGCAGACCGGATCATCCAGACACTCGAGGCGCGCGAAACAGACTTCGACAGCGCCTTGCTCACGGCCCAATCAGCGGTCGCAAAGGCAATGTCTTACACCGGGACCAAACCGGTTGTCATTGCCGATGTACAAGACAACCCGGGCGCTGGTGCGACCTCAGATACAACGGGGCTGCTCAGAGCGCTCGTTGAGGGCAAAGCCGCCAATGCAGTGTTGGCGTTATTGCACGATCCGAAAAGTGCAGCGATAGCACATGAACTGGGCGAAGGCGCCGTTTTTGAGACAGCGCTGGGCGGAAAATCGCGACTGGCCGACATGGGCCCCTATCATGCCAAGTGCAAAGTACTGGCGCTGAGCGACGGCAACTTCGCATTCAGCGGAGCCATGTATGCCGGCGCCACCGCACAGATTGGACCAACGGCGCTACTCCAGATACTTGATGACGAGGCGAATGTCAGCGTGGTCGTGGGCAGCAAGCGCTGTCAATGCCTGGACCGCGCCATACTTACCCATATCGGTGTTGATCCTAAAGAAAAGAAGATCGTGGCGGTCAAAAGCACCGTGCACTTTCGCGATGACTTTGAGCCGATCGCCGACCTTATTCTGCACGCACAATCACCAGGGGCTAACTACTGCAGCCTGGAAAGTGTTCCGTATCAGAATCTTCGAGCCACCGTACGGCGAGGCTCCGAGAGCCAGTAGATTTTAGACCTTCGCCTCTCGAACGGTCCTTGCCGAACGCCAATGAAGCCGCCACACCAACAGTACGGCCGTAACAGCAATACCAGCAACCATTCCCCACCATAGCCCGACCGCGCCCTGTCCCATTTCGATACCCAACCACCATGCAGTGGGCAAGCCAACGAACCAGAAACTGAATGAGATAAGCAAGGGGCCGTTGACATCCTTAAGGCCGCGAAGAGCGCCTTGTGCGGTGATGTAGGTTGCATCAAATAACTGCAGAAAAGCGACAGCAAACAACAGCGGGATCGCAGCCTGAATCACATTGATTTCAGGGGTATAAAGGCCCGCCACCCACTGCGGTACCGTGAGAATGACCAGTATCGACGGCACCACCAGCGCCAAACTACACGACAGACCAAGAAAACCCCGAGTTCGCGCCAGAACAGGGTTTTCCTGACCGATCGCCTGTCCCACGCGCGCCATGGTGGCGCTGGATATACTGACCGGGATCATAAAGACCACCGTCGCATAGTTAATGGCCACCTGATGCGCTGCGAGCCAGACGTGACCCATTTTTCCCATCATCAGTGCTATCGCACTGAAAAAACCCGAGTCGAGTACCAGCGTCGCCGCAATCGGCACACCGAGCTTCAATAAGGTCAAACATTCCCGCCCGGGCAACGGAAATGACCTGAACAGGTTGCGGACTCGGTAACGCTCGGAAACCAACACAAACATCAGCAAGCCCAAGGCATTCAGCATCATCACGAGCACGAGGTTCATCGCCGCCCCTTCGACGCCCAGAGGTGGTAGCCCAAAGTGTCCGAAGATAAATGCCCAGTTCCCTGCGAAGACGACGGGAAGCGTTACAACGTTGATCACCAACATTGGCCGTGAGTGGCCTGTGGCTTCACAAAGAAATCGCAATGCGAGATACAGGCAGACGGGTGGCATCGACCAGGCCGCAAGATCCAGATAATCCTGCACCAGCGGGATAACCGCAGGGTCGACACCAATCCACTGCATCAGGTATCCCATCTGACGGAGCAAAAAAAAGGCGGCCAGACTGGTAGCCACGGCAACCCACAGGCCCTGCTGAAAAGCACTCCGAATCCCTTCGTTGCGCCCCGCGCCGAAATGCTGAGCGATCGTCGGCGACAAAGACATCATGATCCCAAGACAGACTAGAAAAACGAAGATCATGAACGACCCACCAAGGCCCAACGCTGCAAGTTCTACCGAACCCACCCGACCCATCATCAGGATGGCAACCGTGGTGTTGCTGACCTGAATAATCTGCGTAAAGATAATCGGCAGGCTTAGCTTCAACAGCCCACGAAGTTCTGCTCTAAATGCAAAACCAGACGTTTTCATAGAAGCCCTGCTTTAGGGTCAGAAAAGATCACTGTTTGCCCAAGATTAACCGGGAGACCTTGAGCGATAAAACGCTTTTCGCATGCTCATGATCAGAAAACCACCCGAAACGATCACCATAACGAGTGCGAGGCCATAGGGATCCCAAAGATCCATACTGAATCCGCCGATAAGCGGTCCAGCAAAAGCGCCAATGCCCCAGTAGACCCCGAAAGCCGCCATAGCGGTCGCCAACTCCACACCCTTGAACCACTGTCCCGCGAGAATCATGCTGACGGTGTAAACCCCTGCAAAAAATCCCCACCACAGAAACAGTGTGATCCAGAGCAGGATCTTCGATGCCACCACCAACGGCCATACCAGTGCACCCAAAAAGGCTACCAGGGCGCAGGTGATCAACACCTTACGTGCGCCGAAGACATCCGCAGCCCAGCCAATGGGCAGTTGAAGCAGTGCACCACCCATGGCGCCGAAAAAGAGCATCAGTGTCGCGGCTGACTCCTCCAGACCCACCCGCAGGCCATACACCGGCATAAGGCTCGAGGTCGCCAGATCCTTGAACGCCACCACAAAGCAGGCTATGGCGAGAAGCGGTGCAACTTTCAGGAAACTCACCACCCCGAATGCAGACTCTTCGACAGAATCGGGACGGTAGCGCCCTGCGAACAATAGCGGCATACCCGCAAGGACCATCAGTATCATCCCCGCAACAAACGGCGTCGAGCCTGCTACCCCCGTAAATGACAGCATCAAAGGCCCAAGTGCAAAACTAAGAGCCAGCGTCGTGTTATAGAGCCCCATAACACGACCGCGATGTGGCTTCGGCGCAATTTCGATCATCCAGGTCTCGGTGACGACGAAAAGCGCGACCCCGGTAAGGCCTCCCAAAAAGCGGATAATGAACCACGCAACCAATGAATCAGTCACCATCAGTGCATAGATCAAAACAACCTCGATCACGACTCCGGCCACCAGTAGATTGCGCCCCTCAAGGTGGCGCATGATCCTCGAAATGAAGAACGACCCGACTACGACACCGACCGGTGCGGTCATCGCGAGAGCGCCGATCACTGTCGTGCTGACACCTCGACCTTCAAGAATCAGGGAAAGCAAGGGGGTGAAAAGGCTGATGGTGATGCCGTAGATACTCAGACAACTGATGAGCGCAGCCAACGTAAGCACCTGCTCACGGCTCCAAAGGCGTCCATTGGCCTGACCATTACTCATTTCCAGGGTCATCGACGGTTACTGTGCCTCCCCTCACGACAATAATTGATCTGACCGAGGT
>JBMUHF010000043.1:0-1686 GCA_050302555.1 Arenicellales bacterium
CCCCAGGCCCGCAGTTTCCCCTCCTCGATCAATCGTGCAAGCGCACCAACCTGATCTTCGAAGGGAACCACATCCGTCTGCTCTCGGCTACGTTTATATTCCCAGGCACCAAACATCGTACCCACATAACGCTCCGGCCAGTGCAATTCGATCAGATCGATATAGTCTGTCTTCAGTCGCTTAAGACTTCCTTGTACCGCAGCGCGAATCGATTCTGGTGTCAGGCGGGGTGCAGCCGGCGGCTGTGGCGGTACACGATTCGGTGGTATCCATGTTTTGGGACTCGTACTGGTTACCTTTCCGAAAATTATCACGCTGTCACGCGATCTAGTGCGCATCCATGAACCAACATATTCTTCGGATAGGCCTTGAGTCTCTGCCCTTGTAGGTACCGCATACATCTCGGCGGTATCCAGACAATTCACACCATGATCCCATGCACAGGCGAGTTGTTCGTGCGCTTCTTTTTCAGTATTCTGCTCACCATAGGTCATAGTCCCTAGACAAATCTCAGATACAGTAAGATCGCTGCTTCCGAGCCGACGAGCTTTCATGATGTCCTCCAGGGTCTTACCCATAAATGCTAGGCAAGAATATGATTTATGAATTACGACAATATACTGTTGCGGCTGGGCGTATGGAAGAATGCCAAACGCTTTTCCAGGATGTTATCGATCCTTTGTTTAAAGAAGTAGGTATCCGGCCTGTGGGATACTGGCAGCCCACAGAGCGTGACGGACAGACCTTCATCTATCTGCTGGCGTTCGAGTCGGCAACCTCCAGGGAGGAGGTTTGGCCCCGATTTATCGAACATCCCCGCTGGCAGGAGGCTAAATCACGTTTTCCAAACGGTGTGCCCCCTTACGAAAAAGTGGTCCCTACTGTCCTCGATCCCATGAGTTATTCCCCACTGCCCTGACAATGAGGCCAGCGAGGACCTTCACTGTATGAACATCGCCACCAGATTAGCAGACACCGAAATCATTATCATAGACGGTGCAATGGGCACCGAACTGCAACGCCGTGGCGTGCCGTTGAATTTTGAGATTTGGAGCGCGGCCGCCTTACTGAGCCATCCGCACCTCGTCCAAGAGATTCATGTCGACTATATTCGTGCCGGCGCAGAGGTTCAGATTGCGGCAACCTACAACACTGCCCCGCATGTCATCAATCCTTCAAGCTTCGACAACACCAGCCGGGAACTGACGGAAACCGCGTTGCGGCTGGTGCGTGAAGGTATCGATGTTGCCGAACCCGCACACCCGGTCTGGATTGCAGGTTCGATATCGACAACTGTTGAGTCCCGCCGAAAAGAAATGCTCGACATCTCGATGCTTCGCGACAGTTTCACTGAGCACGCTGAAAACCTGGCGGAACAAGGCTGTGATCTGCTGATGCTCGAGATGATGCTCACACATGATTTCGCCATGGATATAGATTTTCAATGCGAGATTGCCGCAATCGCCAAGCGCACTGGTTTGCCCGTATGGGCGGGAATTGCGGTGAAGATGGCCGAATCCGGGACACTGCATCTCCAGGATGGCTCGGAAGACTCCGGCGAGGCCCTCAGGGCAGGCATCGAAGCGATCCTGGCCGAAGGCGTCGACGTGGCCGGAATCATGCATAGCGAAGTCGACGCCACTTTGCCGGCGCTCGATCTTCTCGAGCGGTACTGGTCAGGTCCGG
>JBMUHF010000044.1:0-3690 GCA_050302555.1 Arenicellales bacterium
TACAGCGGCGGCAGTATCTCGAGACGGAACAGCAACGTCTTCAGAGGGAGGCTGACGACCGGATATCCAGGGCACAGGCAATCGCAGATGAGCAGGCTTCCTTAAACCTCGTGAGTGGCATTAAGGCGTACTACAACGGGGACTACAGGCGTGCGTTCCAGTTTCTGACTCCGCTGGCCAAGGAAGGCGAACCGCAGGCACAGGTTCGCGTTGCGCGTATGCTTCTTGAAGCCAGAGGCGCCAACCGAGACAAACCGAGCGCTATTGGCATGTTCAGCGCCGCTCTGGCCCCTGTGCAACTCGCTGCACATGAAGGAAGCGCCTGGGCGCAATCGGACCTAGCCGATTATTACGTGGACGGCTTTGTGATCGACAAGGATCTTGCCAGCGCAGCATTCTGGTATCGCAAGGCCGCAGAACAAGGCTATGCGCCGGCGCAGACCAACCTAGGATGGCTTTACTTCAACGGATATGAAGACGTCGCACCCAACCGCGCGGTAGCGGTCCATTGGTTCAATGAGGCTGCCGCCCAAGGTAACCGGGCAGCTGTTAGAAACCTCCAGGCACTTGGAGAAGAAATTCCGGGGCAAGGTGGCAGTTAGTCACCGCCTTCTATACGGTAGTCCCGCCTAAGAGTTTTTGCTCTTTCTGACGTAGTTGCGCTTGGAGGGGATCACGCCCCGAACACCTCCCTGCGGGTTGTCAATGTCTCCTTTTCGGCGCGGCATCAAATGCATGTGTACGTGGAATATAGACTGGCCGGCGTCCCGGCCAACATTGACCCCGACATTAAAACCGCTGACAGTCGTATCCATTGATTCGATCCGGGCCTTCATTTTCACCGTCATGTGATGCATGTCGATAACTTCTGCGTCGTCGAGATCGAAATAGGAGGCGACGTGCCTTTTCGGGATGATCAGCGTGTGGTGTTCGCTCACAGGATAGCCATCGCGGCGCGCATAACAGTACTCCCCTTCCTCAATCAACTCATCATTGTCGAAATCACAAAACAGACAATTTTCCATTTTTCCTCGCAGGTGATCCGCAGCGGGCTTTGAGGTTGAGCCCCGCAACAGCCCGGTTTGTTACAGGAAGATGGCGGAGAGGGTGGGATTCGAACCCACGGTACCTTTCGGTACAACGGTTTTCGAGACCGTCACAATAAACCTAGCTCTGCCACCTCTCCGCAGGCCTCAAACGCTCCAACAGGAGCGCCGTCGAGGGTCAAGCACCCGAACTCAATAATGCGCTTGATGAAAAATTATTTTATCATGTCTGACGACGCACTCTTCGTTGGGGATTTGAGGCAGTACTGAACCTAGTCACTGGGGGCCTTAGCGGGGGACCTTATGAAGCGAAAAACAGAAACCGGCCGCCGGAGATTCATCAAAGTTTGCGCTAGCGCCGCAGCCACTGTCGCATCTTATCCGGAAACCCTGGTTGCTTCGGTGAACCAAGGCCAATTTTTCAATCGAGTACGGTTAGTCCAAGAAGATGACACACCTCTGAAAGCAGGTGACCTTATCACCGACGAGAGCTATCTTTTTTTCTATCCTTATATCTCAACACCGTGCTTTCTCATCCGTCTGAAACAATCGATTAATCACACCAGAAGCCTCAAGACTCAGCAGGGAGGCGAATATGACTGGCCCGGTGGCGTCGGCCCCCAAAATCAGATTGTTTCGTTTTCCGCCATCTGTGCACACAAAATGAGTCATCCCTCAGTTCAGGTGAGTTTTATTAACTACCGGCCTGAAGAGGTTCAATATGCGGGACACGATAACCTATTTCACCGCCGGCAGAATGTTATCTACTGCTGTTCGGAAGGCAGTGTCTATGATCCTGCAGAAGGCGGCCGGGTACTGGGCGGGCCAGCGCCTAACCCGCTTGCGGCTATCCTGTTAGAACACGATCCGCAAACAGACTATCTTTTTGCTGTCGGTGTTGCCGGCCAGTCGATGTTCGCTTCCTATTTCGAGACTTTTGGGCACCGTCTGGAGCTCGAGTTTAAAAGCGAAAGGGTCGATCAGGCCGTCAAACGATCGAGTAAGGTGGTTACCCTAGACAGTTACTGCACCAGACAGGTACTCTGTTAGGGTGCGTTGTCAGCCGCCGAGGTCTTTCAATATCTGTATCTGTCCCGCCTCGCGGGCGTAGTCCACGGCAGTTCGTCCTGTCTGGTCCGGCAAATCGATCCTAGCACCTGCCCTGACCAGCATCCGACTGATCTCACGAAAGCCTTGGGCGACGGCACGATGCAGGGCGGTGACGCCGTCAAGATTCCGCAGATTCACGCGAATATACGGCTGCCGAAGAAACAGCGCGACGGTCTCACGCCGCTCCTGCTCGACTGCGTGCATCAAGGGTGTCCAGCCGAAGATATCGCCCAGATTTGGATCTGCTCCTGCTCGAAGTAGACGATCCACTATAGAAACGTGGCCCTTTGCCGCGGCAAGCGCCGCGGCAGTCCATCCGTTTACAGCAGCAGTATCTGTCCGGGCCTGCGCTGACAGAAGCAAGCTGACAATTTCGGGGTCACCCCCCACTGCCGCGTGCATCAGAGGCGTACCTCCGTTTTCGTTTTGCACATTGATCCTTGCACCCGCCGTGACAAGAGCCGAGCACAGTGGGAAATCTCCAGCCTGGGCTGCAACCATGAGAGCCGTCTTCGCTTTCTTGTTGGTGAGATTTATGTCGACGAACCCGTTCTCCAGCAGGACATTGAGACGCGCAACATCCCGCATCTGGATCGCCGTCACCCAGGCTTCCGCCAACGTCGAATTCGTGGCGCTCACCAATCCTTGCGAAATCACCAACACCAGGGCAACAACCAGTCTATGGCACTGCATCCTCAACAAGACCCCCTATACCTATCGGATAAGGATCATGGACTATTCCTTGCGTCAAAAAAAGCGAGGGTCGCAATTTGCGACCCTCGCGCTATCTTTTCGTTCAGAACGTGATCTGAACGCCTACGCCGGACTAAGACTCCTTGTCGCTGCCCACCTCGATCTCGTCATACCACCGATCATGATGCTCCTTGGCCCAGTTTGCATCAACCTTACCGGTGGTCATCCCCGAGAGTGTTCCCGGCACCAGCATTGTGGCTAAAAAGATATGACCAAAGATTAGTGCAATGAATACGATCGCGATAATCGTATGGACCACGTGGGAGAATTCCATTAAATGCCGATATTGACTGAAGTCAGGGGAAACGCTTACGACCCAAACCGCGATAGCAGGGAAATCGAGGACATATCCTGTCACCGAGATTCCAATGCCAAGAAATATGGTCAACCAGAAAAGGATCTTCTCCCCGGGATTAAACTTTCCGGCGCTAACATGGTCTTTCCCAAAGAAACCTCCCCCTTTCAGAATCCATTTAATATCACCGCGTTCATATAGATTGCCCCGGATCAGGTTGAAGAACACCAGGACGATCGCGACCGGAAATAACGGGCCCACAAAGTTGTGCGTTTCCTTACAGAGACTCGCTACCACGCCAAAGGCCTCCTTTCCGATCAAAGGAATCAATGCCACCCGTCCAAACAGGAGAATCAATCCGGTAATACCCAACACGATGAAAAGGATCGCCATAAACCAATGGATGAACCGGGCGGTGACGTTATGGCGCTGCACCTCGACTCCAGACTCGCCGTGTTGAAGTTTTGCCGGGCCCGCCACCATGTA
>JBMUHF010000045.1:0-1819 GCA_050302555.1 Arenicellales bacterium
GGCCAACCTGCTGATGGCCATGATGATGATCTCAGGGCTGTGGGGGTTGTCCCAACTCAACACCCAGTTCTTCCCCAGTTTCGACATCGACTTTGTCTCAGTCCGCGTAACCTGGCCGGGAGCGAGCGCGGAAGATCTTGAGACTCTCGTGACCGATCCGCTGGAGCGTGAGCTCAAGGGCATCGATAACGTTAAGGAACTCGCCTCACTGTCGGTTGACGGCCAGACACTCATTACGCTTGAGTTTCGGGAAAACACAGACATGGGCCCTGCGCTGGACGAGGTCAAAGAGCGAGTGGATCTCGTCACCAACCTGCCCGATGGCGCAGATAACCCGAAGATCTCGCGCATCATCAACCATGAACTGGTGGCGAGTCTTCTCGTCAGCGGGCCCGACGACCCGCGTGGACTGCGCGCACTGGTCAACCAGTTTGAACGGGAACTGCTCGAACAAGGCATCTCCCATATCCGAGTTTACGGGCTTCCCGAAGAAGAAATTGCGATCCAGATCTCTCCGGGCACCCTGCGTGAACTCGGCGTGACTCTTGAGGAGATCAGCCGGAAGATTGCGGCTGCCTCCCGTGATCTGCCGGTCGGCATCATCGGCCGGGGGGAATCTGCCCTGCAGTTGCGATTCAAGGATCAGCGCCGACGCGAATATGCCTTTGCTGACCTGCCCGTGATCGTGGCCCAGGACGGCAGACTGCTGACCCTGGGAGACATCGCCACGATCAGCCGACGCCCAAAAAACGCCCAGACCGAGGTCAGCTTCCGCGGCAAGCCGGCGGTTGAGATGCGGCTCTCCCGAACCCGAGATGCAGACAGTCTGGAGTCCGCGCAGGTTCTACGCCGCTGGGTCGAAGAGACCCGACCCGGGCTGCCGCCCGGCCTCGGTCTTCATATTTATGACGAAAGATGGGAATACATCCAGGATCGGATTCAGCTACTGCTGAAAAACGGCCTTTCGGGGCTGGTACTGGTTATCCTGATTCTGTATTTCTTTCTCAATGCGCCCGCTGCCGGCTGGGTGACCATCGGCATCCCGACCTCTTTTCTGGCGGCGCTTGGGATTTTGTATCTCTACGGGGGCTCGGTAAACATGATCAGCCTATTCGCGCTCATCATGACACTCGGCATCATTGTCGATGACGCGATTGTGGTCGGAGAAGATGCCGTGACGCACTTCGAACGGGGCGAAGATCCCCTTAGCTCGGCAGAGGGTGGTGCTCGGCGCATGTTGGCGCCGGTCGTGTCATCATCGCTCACCACTATCGCGGCGTTTATGCCGCTGCTGCTTATCGGCGGGATCATCGGCTCGATCCTGCGCACCATCCCGATTGTCGTCATCTGCGTCATTCTGGCGTCGCTGGTTGAATCTTTTCTGGTGTTGCCGGGACATCTTCGGGGGACCTTCGCACGCATGGGTCGCTACCGGCCCAAGGGTCTGCGCAAGAAACTGGATGTCGGCTTTGCACGCTTTCGCGAGGGCATCTTCCGCCCCATGGTGAAAGCCAGCGTCCGCGCGCGCTGGGTCACCGTCGCACTGGCAATCGCTATCCTGACGAGTACCTATGGGTGGGTGGCAGGCGGCCGGATCGCCTTCAACTTCTTCCCGGTTGCGGAGGGTCCGATCCTTTTTGCCAATGTGGATTTCGTCTCCGGCACCCCGGAATCTCAAGTCGCACAGTATCTCGAAGAGATTGAACAGGCCGCATGGGATACTGACGCACACTTTGGTGGCGGCCTGGTACGCACCGCCATCGCGCGCAAGGGTCTTGGCGAAAGCGGTGACTGGGAAAGACGACGCAGTGACAACATT
>JBMUHF010000046.1:0-2045 GCA_050302555.1 Arenicellales bacterium
TTGAAAGCATTATAGATAGTTCTGTATCACCCAACGTGATAGGTTAATTAGGGAATCTGGAAGCAAACCAAAGAAAATTGTTGCAAAAGCAAGAACACCTAATGATAGAACTTCTGATCTCTTTAAAGTAATCTGTTCAACGGGTGTCTCCGGCTTATCAATCGCAGCACCCCGTGACTACCAGGGCAAAGCCAGCGCGGAGCAGAAAGCAGCATTTGAGGCGACCAAGCCGCTCCATGCCAAGATCAGCGGCCACAGCAAGGCCTGAATCCGATGAACACCCTTGAAGTCCACCAGTTTCCCTGCCTTTCCGACAACTATGGCTATCTGGTCCACGACACCGACAGTGGACTGACTGCAGCGATTGATACGCCCGAAGTAGTACCGATTCGGGAGGCGCTTGATGCGAAGGGCTGGCAACTGGACTTTATCTTCAATACCCATCACCACGACGATCACGCCGGCGGAAACCTGCAACTGAAATCGCAAACTGGGTGTCAGATCATCGGGCCGGCCGCGGATGCCCAGAGGATTCCCGGCATCGACCGCACTGTCGCCGAAGGGGATATGGTCAGTCTGGGAGCCTGGCCGTTTACGGTTCACGATACACCTGGACATACCCGTGGCCACATCGTTTACCACTGCCTGCCGGCCAATATCGGTTTTGTTGGCGACACGCTGTTTGCACTTGGCTGTGGCCGTCTTTTCGAGGGTACACCGCAACAGATGTGGACTTCGCTGCAGAAAATTCTGTCCTGGCCGGACGAGACCCTGCTCTACTGCGCGCACGAGTACACTCAGGCCAATGCCCGCTTCGCCCTGTCGGTGGAACCGAGTAACGCTGATCTCGTCGCCCGTAGCGATGAAATCGATGCCGCCCGGCAACGAGACGAGCCGACGGTGCCCACGACCGTAGGGCTCGAGAAAAGGACCAACCCCTTTTTGCGTCCGGACAGTGAGCACCTGCAGCAAACCATCGGCCTGATCGGCCAGCCCCTGGTTGATGTATTTGCCCGAACCCGGGAACTCAAGGATCAGTTCTGACACGCCATAGCGTGCTCACGCGATCCCAATCATCGACTTCGATCAATGACCCGACCCTCGGCACCTTCTGACCGTTCCAAAGTCCGACGCGTGCGTGAACTGGCGCGCTATGACCGGTCCAGCATCAATGCCATTCTTGATGAGGCCACGGTGTGTCATGTGGGGTTTGTCGATGACGGTCAACCCTTTGTGATCCCGACTGCCATTGCGCGCATCGGCAATCACGCATACCTACACGGCAGCCGGGTCAGCCGGATGTTGAAACTGCTGGCGGCGGGAAACCCGGCGTGTATCACCGTAACCCTACTCGATGGGATCGTGGTAGCACGCTCCGCTTTCAACTCTTCGATGAACTACCGCTCGGTCGTCATTCTCGGCAGTGGAGAAAAAGTCACCGGAGAAAACAAGAAAATTGCACTGGATGCCTTCACTGAACATCTGATCCCCGGGCGCACTACCGACATCCGGGCATCCCGGCCGAAGGAACTGGCAGCGACGACCGTCGTACGCTTTGGCCTTGAGGAAGCATCGGTCAAGATCAGTGAAGGCCCGCCCAGCGACGAGAAGTCTGACTATGAAAGCGATGTCTGGGCTGGCGTCATTCCGCTGAGGCTCAAAAGCGGCAAGCCCGAGCCAGATCCCCGCTTGAAGCGCGGCATTCCCGTGCCGGCATATATTCGTAAGCGCAAAACGTGACCGGCAGCGAACCAAGATTGCCGACCGATTTCACCGACCGTCGTTGAACAGCATGAGTAGCGCGCCACGGATTGCGATTGATATCGGTGGAACCTTTACCGATGCGGTCCTGCAGGTGGGTGCCGCCCGGTATACCGCCAAAGTTCTCACGACGACACGCAATCCGGCCGAAGGATTCATGGACGGGGTTTCGCAACTGCTCTCGCAGTCAGGTGTTGCCCCTGCCGATGTGGCGCTCATCACCCACGGCACCACGCTCGCCACCAATGCACTGATTGAACGCCGCGGGGCAAAAACCGCGCTGA
>JBMUHF010000047.1:0-22321 GCA_050302555.1 Arenicellales bacterium
GGTGGAGGCAAATGACTGTATGCGCGGCGTGATTCTCGATTCCGACAGTTTTGACCGTGGTGACCTCGATACTGCCGCTCTAGATAATGCGTTGGATCACTGGACACGTCACCGCTCGACGATGTCCGATGAAGTACCCAAGCGACTGGAGGGATACGAGGTGGTAGTCACCAACAAGGTGGTTATCGATGCCACCGCGATGGAAAGCCCTGCACTGCGGCTAATCGTAGTCGCCGCCACCGGTACCAACAATATAGATCTGGCCGCGGCGGCACGACGGGGAATCACGGTATGCAACGTTCGTGACTATGCGTCCGCAGCTGTCAGCCAACATGTGTTTTCGCTGGTACTGGCTCTGGTTACCCATCTTGGTGACTACACCAGAGCCGTGGGACAAGGTCGCTGGCAACAGAGCAAAGTATTCTGCATGCTGGATTATCCGATTCGCGAGCTCGCCGGACTGACACTCGGTATCATCGGCTATGGGAACCTTGGCCGGCGCGTAGCACAGATCGCACAAGGCTTTCAGATGCAGGTTCTGATTTGCGCCAGGCCCGGCAGCGAAGCTGTGCCGGACGGCCGGGTACCGCTCGACACGCTGCTGGGAACGGCAGACGTGATCTCATTGCATTGTCCATTGTCGGATGCGACCCGAAACCTGATTGGGAAAGCGCAGCTGCAGAGGATGAAGTCAGACGCTATCCTGATCAACACAGCCCGGGGTGGCATTGTCAATGAGGATGATCTCGCGGCCGCGTTGCGCCAGGGGAACATTGGCGGTGCCGGTATCGACGTCCTCACCGAGGAGCCGCCCGGTACGAATCACCCCCTGCTGGCGACAAATATCCCAAACCTGCTGGTCAGTCCCCACAATGCCTGGGGGTCGGTCCAGTCACGGCAGCGACTCACCGATGAAATTGCGGATCTGATCCGAAGTTACCGCAAGGGCGTACCCAGAAACTGTTGTCCGCCTGACTGAGTATCGTCATCGAACCGCCTCTGACACTATATGTTCACCTGCCGTGGTGCGAGCGCAAGTGTCCTTACTGTGACTTCAACTCGCATCCCCTGAAAGGGGATCTGCCAGCCTCGGCCTATATCGAGGGACTGCTGGCTGATCTCGACGCCGTTGGGAAATTACAATCGGAACGACGCTTTGGTGCTGTCTTTTTTGGTGGCGGCACCCCCAGCCTCTTCGATGGCCACCAGATAGCGCGAATTCTGGATCAACTGGACAAAGGCGGGTGTTTGGGTACCGAACCAGAGATCACGATAGAAGCGAACCCCGGATCGGCCGAAGCGGATCGGTTCCGCGACTACCGAGACTGCGGGGTAAACCGGCTTTCGCTCGGCGTCCAGAGTTTTAACAACCAGAGCCTCGATGCGCTTGGTCGCATTCACGATGGCAACGATGCCAGAAAGGCTTGTCGCGCTATCGCGGACGCCGGTTTTGAGAATTTCAATATTGACCTCATGCACGGTTTGCCGGGGCAGAACCCCGCAGATGCGCTGGCCGACCTTCGCGAAGCCCTTGCTGGATCACCGACACACCTATCCATTTACCAGTTAACGATAGAACCCAATACGGCCTTTGCGGCGGACCCGCCTTCACTGCCCGATGAGGAAGTGCTCTGGGATATCCGGTGTGCCGTTCACGACCTCGCAGATGCGGCCGGGTTTGAACACTACGAAGTGTCCGCCTTCGCCCGCCCGGAGCGTCACTGCCGCCACAACCTCAACTACTGGGAGTTCGGCGATTACATCGGGATCGGCGCTGGAGCTCACAGTAAACTTTCCCTCGACGGAGTGGTCTACCGCTGGCACCGCCCGCGCCACCCGCGCGAGTACCTGAGTACCGTCGCCAAAGACGGTATTCCGGAACTCGGTCCGCCGCTCACGCCGGATGCGCTGCGCTTTGAGTTTCTACTGAATGCCCTGCGGCTAAAAGCAGGCTTTGACTACCAACTCTTTGAACAAAGAACCGGCCTTATCTGGTCTGAGCAGGAGGCACTTTTTGAAAGCGCAGTGGACGACGGTCTTTTGCTTGTCGATAACGCAAGGGTGCGAACCACACCGCTCGGTTGGCGCTTTCTGGACGATCTGCTGCAGCGGTTCCTGAGCCCGCCGGAAACTCCGTCAGCACGTGATATGATGATCTGATAAAGCTTCCGGTCAACCAAAACCCACGATCAACCAGAGGCTCATAGTCACGCCTGCTTCCTGGATTCATCGCCCATGCTCTGGATCAAAGCCCTACATATCATTTTCATGGTCACCTGGTTTGCGGGTCTTTTCTACCTTCCAAGGCTCTTTGTTTACCACGCCATGAGCACCGACTGTGCGACCCAGGACCAGTTCAAGGTCATGGAGCGCAAACTCTACCTTGGTATCACGACACCGGGCGGGGTACTGACCATCGCTTCGGGTCTGTGGCTGTGGCTCGGTTACGGCATCGGCAGCCACAGCCTCTGGCTGGCGGGTAAGATTGCGTTGGTCGCCGTGCTTGTGTTGTATCACCTGTGGTGCGGACACATGGTCAAACAGTTTGCGCGGGGAGACAACAGGCATGGGCATGTGTTTTATCGCTGGTTCAACGAGTTTCCAGTACTTGTGCTGATCGGCGCCGTATTGCTGGTGGTTTTAAAGCCGGCCTGAGCTGGAAAACCGATGTTCCATGTAGTGTTGTACCAGCCGGAGATTCCGCCCAATACCGGAAACATAATCCGTCTATGTGCGAACACGGGCGCTCAACTTCACCTGATAGAGCCGCTGGGTTTTTCGATAAGCAACCGCGAACTTCGCCGCGCCGGGCTCGACTATGCAGATGCGGTCAGATTGTGCTGCCACGCTGATATCGATGCGTTTATTGAAGAAGCTTCCCCCGAGCGTACGTTCATGTTCTCTACCAAACACACCCGGCGGCACAGTGACTGTCGCTTCCGGGCCGGCGACGCGCTGGTGTTCGGCCCTGAGACCCGTGGTCTACCAGAAGATATCAGGCATCGCGTGCCCGACGAACGGCGGGTGACCCTGCCAATGTGTCCTAGCAGTCGCAGCCTCAATCTGGCCAACGCGGTTTCTGTCGCGGTGTTTGAGGCCTGGCGCCAATGTGGCTATCCGGGCAGCGCCTGAATGACAGCCTACAGATCTTCGAGGCTATCCACGTTGATGCCGCTGAGTCGAAGCGCCGCATTGACCACCGGAAATTCCCCCGGCTTTACGATTACTTTGATGCCAACGAAAAGTGCACCCAAAGCGTCGATCCGCACCGGCTTCAGAAGCCTAGGCGACTGAAGAGAAGAAAGGGTATTGGCGACGATGTCGCTGGTCTCGCCATTGGCGGCATCACAGAAATAGAGTAGATGGTTGCCGGGGCGGTAGAACGCCTGGTGAATCGACAGACGGGTCACCACCCAGGCCTCGATAATTCGATCCCTCGACACCCCAGGCCGCATGTTGGCGATGTCTGTCAAATCCGGCGGGCGGAACTTGCTATAGACTCGACGCTCCTGCGACATGCTGCCCTCAGTGAGTTTTACACCTGTGACTGTATTATCTGATCTGGTCGACCTCGTCGTTGTTTTAGGCGAGGAAAGAGAACTGCCCGCCGTCAGGAGTCTGCACACACCCGACGCTACGGCATCCGCCGGGCAGTCAAAAAAATTCGGCGTGGTGATTCTCGACGACGGCAGTTGTGGATTTTTCTTTGCCGGTCTCGATGATACCTTGTCGCATCTTTACGCGTGTAATCCCCGCCAGTTTAAGGGCGCAGCAACCCTGGACCTTGTCAGAAACTGCTTGAGTGCTGATCCACTGGCCAGGGCCGTGGGCCTGGGTGCGCTCAACGCACTGAGCCAGCACCTGCTCGGGGTATCCGGATTTAAGCTTGATCGCGCCTCGGATCCCTTGGGGCATCTCGACCTGGCGAATGCGCGTCACGTCGGGATGGTCGGATTTTTCGCGCCGCTGATCAAAGCCTGGGCAGACAATCCGGGAACGCTGACGATTATAGAGAAAGACCCTCAATTCTTAGGGCAGTCAATCCCGTTTCCCGTGACAACCCAAACCGATCGCCTGCGCGACTGTGACCGGGTACTGATCACGGGCTCCACGCTGATCAACGATACCCTTGATGACGTGCTCAGCCATTGCGACCCCGCCGCCCAGGTGGCGCTAGTGGGACCGAGCGCTTCCTGTCTGCCGGACCCGATTTTTGAGCGGGGTGTCGAAGTTGTCGGCAGCACTACGGTATCCGATCTACCTCATCTAATAACTCTGCTCGAGACCGGCCAACCCTGGCGCATGGGCACCACAAAGTACTGCATCACACGTGATCAGTATCCGGGCATTAGAAAACTGATCCCAAGCCCCTGAGATCGCGCCAGGGTTTCTGCTCACCGGTCGGGTCTGGCACCCCAAGATATAATCGCGGCATGAAGCTGATGAAACGCATGTGCGCTGCGCTGTTGCTGGCAGGTCTATCGATCGGACTGACACAGGCGGGCGCGGTGCATATCGCCTCTGATCTACAACAGGACGCGAGCACTTCCCGTCAGGCGAATCTACCAATTCTGCTCATTTATACCGCGAAGTACTGTCATTACTGTGACGAGGTGAAGGCAGGCGTCTTTAATCCGATCGCAGCAGACCCGGCTTACCGGGAACGTCTGGTGCTGCGGGAGGTACGCATCGACAGCAACAGGCGCCTTGTTGGTTTTAAAGGCAATGTCACCAGTCACCGTTCCTTCGCCACGGACCGCGGTATCACAATCGTCCCGACACTCGAATTCTTGGATAGTGCGGGGCTACAGGTCAGCCGCCCACTGATAGGTGTCAGTATTCCGGACTACTACGGCGCCTATGTTGACAGCGGCATTGAGCAGGCGATCCGGAAGCTGCGCGCACAGCGGAGTTCCTCATGACTGAAGGCTTCGCCGAAGCAGAACTCGAGGTCGGCCAGCAAAGCGTACTGCCCGATTGGATTGACTACAACGGTCACATGAATGTTGCCTACTACGTCTTGGCTTTTGACCACGGGGTGGATGAGTTCATGTACCAGATGGGCATCACGCCCGAATATCTTAAGACTGAAAAATCTTCGACCTTCACCCTTGAGATGCACATCAACTACCTGCAGGAACTGCGCCTCGATGATCCCATCCGGCTCACCTGTCAGTTACTGGATGCCGACAGTAAACGGGTGCACTATTTCCTGCGCATGTTCCATGCCGAAGCGGGATACCTCGCCGCCACCAGCGAACAGATGATGATCCACGTCAGTCTCGAAAGTCGGCGGTCCTCACCTTTCCCGCCGACGGTCAGCGAGGTTATTGACCATATGATGGCGGCACACAAGGTGCTGCCGTTCCCGGATCAGGCGGGGCGCAAAATGGGGATACGCCGGGGGAAATAGTTGACACTCAACCCAGGCGCTCGATGATGCCATCGAGCTCATCGAGCGAACTGTAAACAATCACCAAACGGCCCGATTTCCCGTCGCGCGACTCCAAATGTACCGGAGCGGCGAATTTTTCGGACAGTGTTTCTTCGAGGCGCTGGATATCGCGACTTTTTCCTTTCTCGGGTTTCTTTGCAGCCGCTTTCCCGGGTGGCTCGAGCATCCTGCGGACGAGCTCCTCGGTCTGGCGGACAGAAAGCCGCTGCTGCATGACCGCTTGCGCCGCAATGGCCTGCTGATCCTTGGCAAGACTCAGCAGCGCACGGGCGTGACCCGCCTCAATGTGGCCGGATTCCAGATGCTCGCGCACGCCCGGGTCCAGTTTCAGCAATCTGAGCAGATTGCTGACCGCAACCCGTGATCGACCAACGGCTTCGGCCGCTTGCTGGTGAGTCAAGCCGAACTCATCAAGCAGGCGCTTAAGACCCGCCGCCTCCTCGATGGGATTGAGATTCTCGCGCTGGATATTCTCGATGAGACCGACCGCCAATGCGGCTTCGTCCGGAACACGACGGACCACTGCCGGCACCTCGGTCAAACCCGCCAACTGCGCTGCCCGCCACCGACGTTCACCTGCGATCAGTTCATAGCCGCCGCCCGCGCTCTCGCGCACCAGCAGAGGCTGAACGATTCCCTGCGCCGCAATTGAGGCGGCCAACTCCTGCAGCGACGCCTCGTCCATACGTGTGCGCGGCTGGTAGCGACCTTTGCGAATCCGACTCACCGGCAACTGGCGCAGATCAGCCTGCGTTGACGGGGTCGCCGACGGCGCACTGCCCAGTAACGCGTCGAGTCCCTTCCCCAGTCTCGCCTTAGGACTCATTTTCTGACCCTGAAGCAGCGCTGCCGTCAATATCGTTTTGCGTGGGGTGGATGTTCTGGAGCATCTCCGTCGCCAACTGTCGGTAGGCCAGCGCACCCTGGCACTGGGGGTCATAGTCAATCACCGATTTACCAAAACTTGGTGCTTCAGCGAGACGTACATTGCGGGGGATCACGGTTTCGTAGACCAGATTCGGGTAATAATGCCGAAGTTGGGCAGAGACTTCGTTGGTCAGAGAATTGCGGGCGTCAAACATTGTGCGGATCAGTCCCTCTATAGTCAGCCCAGGGTTAATGCTGGCCTGCAGACGGCGGATAGTATCATCCAGACCGCTCAACCCCTCGAGCGCATAGTATTCACACTGAACTGGGATCAGCACCGACTGTGCCGCAACGAGCGCGTTCAGAGTCAGCACATTCAGTGCCGGCGGGCAGTCAATGAACATCAGGTCGTAGTGCTGGACCGTGGCAAGTGCCTGCCGAAGTCTGTGGTTGTCGCTCTCATCACCTTGGGTCAGTTCTGCCTGTGCGCCCGCAAGGCCGGCCTCGGCCGGCAACACATCAAAACCCGAGTCACTGGCAATCACCGCTTCTGCCACCGTGCTCTCGCCCAGCAACACCTGATAGACGGTGTGCCGAAGCTGGTTCCGGTCAATACCGCTTCCAACAGTGGCGTTGGTTTGTGGGTCAAGATCAATCAGCAGAACCCGGAGACCCTCTCGTGCCAGTGCGGCAGCGAGATTGATGGCGGTAGTGGTTTTGCCAACACCGCCTTTCTGGTTGGTGACCGCGATGATCCTGGTCAACTTTGAATCTCCGAAGCTTCTTGCATTACAACGATATGTCTGCGTGCGCCAAGGCCTGGCACCTCAACCGGAAAGACTTGCGTCATGTCCTGCTGGCTCGGCGTCAATGCCTTCAACTCATCTTTCGGATAGACACCTTTCATGGTGATCAGCCGCATCTGCGGATGATGCAGGTGACCCGTCAACTTGAAAAGATCAGCCAGCGTCGAAACCGCGCGCGAGGCTAGCGTATCAAAATTTGTCGGCGGCCGGTAATCCTCAACCCGAGCCGCGATCACTGTCACGTTTTTGGCATTGCACCGGGCTTTCGCCTCACGAAGAAAACTGGCTTTCTTAGCCCGGCTTTCGACCAGTGTCCATTTTTGCTGGGGCTGGGCGAGGGCCATAACCATACCCGGCAGACCCGCACCAGAGCCGATATCAAGACAACGATCCCCACTGACAAAGGGGGCTATCGAAAGGCTATCCAACAGGTGATGGGTGAGCATTTTCGATGTGTCGTCTATGGTTGTCAGGTTGTGCACCTGGTTCCATCTCCGCAACAGTGCCGCATAATCGAGCAGCCGCTCACAAGACGCCTGACTGAGTTCAAGCCCTATCTGCCTTGCACCTTGTGCAAGTTGCGTTACCGGGAACCCAGGCGCGCGCCCCATGCCATGCTCAGGCTGCTGAACGCAACTGCTGACGTTTCAGATGCACGAGCAGCAGCGAAACCGCGGCGGGGGTTACTCCTGAAAGTCGTGTCGCCTGTCCCAGGGTGAGTGGCTGGTGCTCGATCAGGATCTGGCGGACCTCGTTTGAAAGTCCCCGCACCTGACGATAATCCATCTCCTTTGGGATAAGCGTTTCTTCGTGTTTTCTCTGACGGGCAATCTCATCGCGCTGACGATCGATGTAGCCCGCATAACGGGCCTCGATTTCCAGTTGCTCAATGACCGCGGAATCGGTAACGCCGTTTTCGTCTGATGAACTGAGGCCAATCAAATCCTGATAACGCACTTGTGGCCTGCGCAGCAACTCAGCAAGGCATTGCTCACGACTGAGCTCCTGGCCCAGCACTTCCGTGATCCTTTCAATCGCCACAGACCCGGGCCGGATCCAAGTCTGCTGCAGGCGGGCACGTTCCGCCTCCAGCAAATCACGTTTGCGGATAAACGTCTCCCATCGTACATCGTTGACCAGTCCCATCATGCGGCCGGTTTCGGTCAGGCGCAGATCCGCGTTGTCCTCACGCAATTGCAATCGGTACTCAGCGCGGGAGGTAAACATCCGATAAGGCTCGGTCACACCGCGGGTCGTGAGATCATCGATCATGACACCGATATACGCTTCGTCTCGGCGCGGGAGCCAGGACTGCTCGCCCCGACTTCGTCTTGCCGCGTTGAGGCCGGCGATCAACCCCTGACCCGCCGCTTCTTCATAACCCGTTGTGCCGTTGATCTGCCCGGCGAAAAAAAGCCCCGACAGAGCCCGTGTCTCGAGTCCAGGCAGAAGGTCGCGCGGATCAAAAAAATCATACTCGATGGCATAACCGGGCCGGGTGATCCGCGCGCTCTCAAATCCTTCGATACTGCGCACCATCTCCCACTGGATATCAAAAGGCAGGCTCGTTGAAAGACCGTTGGGATAAATCTCATTCACATTGAGCCCCTCGGGCTCAACAAAGATCTGGTGAGCGTTTCGATCCGCAAAGCGGACGATCTTGTCCTCAACCGATGGACAATATCTTGGCCCAACCCCCTCGATCTCACCGCCGTAAAGAGCAGAACGACTGAGCCCGGCACGAATGATGTCATGGGTCCTTTCGTTGGTTTTGGCAATATGACAGCAAACCTGCCGGGGATGATCGACAGCTTTGGCCAGAAAGGAAAAACTGGGCACCGGATCATCGCCTGGCTGCGACTCCAGCACGGAAAAGTCGATCGTCCGGCCATCGATTCGGGGCGGAGTACCCGTCTTCAGGCGTCCGCTACGCGGACACAGTTCCCGCAGGCGATCGGCAAGAACGGTAGACGGCGCATCTCCCGCGCGGCCGCCGGGTTCACTGCGATGGCCAACATGGATCCGGCCGTTGAGAAAAGTTCCGGTAGTTAGCACCACAGCGCGGGACGAAACACAGATTCCCCCGGCGGTAACAATCCCAGCAACCTCGTCACCCTCGACCAGCAGATCCTCAACGGCCTGTTGGAGCACGACTGGGCCGGATTCCGCTTCGACGCTTGTACGGATCGCCTCACGATACAGGACCCGGTCCGCCTGTGCCCGCGTTGCACGAACAGCCGGGCCCTTGCGGGCATTGAGTCGCCGGAACTGGATACCCGCCCGATCTGCAGCCTCGCCCATTACTCCGCCGAGGGCGTCTATTTCCTTGACGATGTGTCCCTTACCAATGCCGCCGATTGCGGGATTGCAAGACATCTGGCCGACCGTTTCGATAGTGTGCGTCACCAACAGCGTTTTGGCTCCGGTTCGCGACGCCGCCAAAGCAGCCTCGGTGCCGGCATGACCACCGCCAATGACAATGACATCGAATGTTTCGGGATACTGCATCTTGGGAAACCGATCGGCTGATCAGTTCTGGTAGTAGTAGTCGTAGCGGTTGAGAATCTTGTTGGTGAAGCGCCAAGCCTCTCCGTGGGTCAGCGAATTATCATCCGGCATCACCTTGGTATAAAGCTTGTCCCCATAGCGCGCTTTCAGGGTGGTCAACTCCTGATGCAGTTCTGATTCGCCGACCGAGTTCTCAACTCCCGCTTCTGGGCGTAGCGAGTAGCGACGCAGATCGCCCTCTTTCCAGAAACGCACCTCAACCACGAACCGACCCACAGCACTGCGGGCCGGCCGAACCAAACGATTGTATTTGCTCTCAAGATCGGAGTGACGTTCTCTCAGAATATCGAGTTCTTCTTTATGTGTCGCTGCAAGCAGTTCGCGTTCCTTGGCGAACGCGGCCACTTCGTCCGTGTACTGTGCCCGAAGATAGGCCAGCTCCTCTTTCGTCAGTTTGTACTCAAGCGCAGTTTCTGCAAGACGCGCCGTCAGCTCCTCGCCCACGAGCTGGCTTTCCTCAAGCGCGCGCTCGGTGCTCACCGTCGATCGCACCAGGCCTGACATCTCCTCACGCAGCGCACTGACTTCTACCCGGAGCGAACCCCGAGTGACTTCAAGTGCGTTGATCTGGTCGGCAAGGGCATCGCGCTCCTGCAACAGAGCGTCGCGTACATTGGTCACTTCAGCCTGATCCTGGGCTTGTGTCTCGTATGCCATGATCAGCCGGCTCTGCTCTGCCTGCAAAGAAATCAGCGCACTATTGAGGTCCGTCAGGTCGAGTGCGAGCTGTTCCCTAAGCCCCTCCGATTCCGCTAGCTGCTCCTGCTGTATCGCGCTTTCGGCCGTGACGCCTGCCAGCTCATCGGACAGCGCTGCTTTTTCTCCGCTGAGTTGCTCGCGTTCTGAAGTTACCCCTGCGAGGTTCTGAGCGAGTTCGGATTTTTCTTCTGTGAGTTGTTGCCGAGCAGCAATCAGTCCAGCAACCTCAGTCTGCAGGGATGCTCTCGTGGCTTGCAAAGCGATGCGATCCTGCTCCAGAGACGAAAGCTGATTTTCAAGATCTTGCTGGGTAGCCAGAAGCGCTGTTTTCTCTTCGCTGAGTTGCTTGCGTGCTGAGGTCACCTCCGTGAGCTCATCGGACAGCGCTGCTTTTTCTCCGCTGAGTTGCTTGCGTTCTTCTTTCACAGCAGCAAGTTGTTCGTCAAGACTGGCTTTCTCACCCGCCAGCGCATCGCGAATTTTTTGAAGGGCGCCAACGTCATCCAACAACGACGCGATCTCGCCTTCCTTCAGCACGATAGTCTGCTCGGCTGCTGAGCGCTCGGCTTCGCTCTGTTCAAGTATCGAGCGAAGACGCACGACTTCGTCTCCCAGAGTCGCGATGCGCATTTCCATTTCACCGCGCTGGGTTGTCATAGTCTCGGTCTGGGTGACCGACTCGCGCAGCTGGCCCACGAGTTCAGTGTTCCGCATCAGGATCACGACCAACGCAACCAGGAAGATCAGCACGACGACTGTCATGATGTCCGTAAACGACGGCCACACACTGTCTTCATCTGATCGCCCACTGACTGTGGGCGAGACCCGCAGGTCTACAAAACCGTCTGTCCGGGTAATCGCCACAGACCGTTACCGTTTTGGGTCGTTCAGCCGGAAACCTTCACGAAGCACCTGGGTCATTTCGATCAGACCCTCGCTGTTGCGCTGCATTTCGTCACGATAACTTGCCAGGAGACTGCGCATGTCTTCAGCAACCTCGGCATAGCCGGCCTGCGACTTATCTAGCCGCTCGACCAGCGCCGCAGCCGTGCGCACGATATGGGTAAGCTGCTCTGCTGCTTTTTCCGGTTCAATCTGGAACCTTGGCAGCAGGATGCGACTTGTCGCTTCCTCGATCCGGCTCACCACGTGGGTCTGGGCATCCATTAGCCGAAGATAGAAATAACCAAAAAAGAGGTAAGTAAAGATCGCAGTCATCGTGGTCGACAACGCTGTCGACATACCGTGGATGATCATGCTCAAGCCGCCGATTTCCGTTGTAGACGTAATCACATCAGACGCACCGAGCAACGCAATCGATAACGAAACAATCGTGCCAAAGACCCCGGTGAGAATGAGCACGTTGTGCACGAATTTGGGAAAGCTCACCCGGCTTGATTCAAGCGCAACCAGTGTCGCTGCCAATGCACTATGGTTGATCACAGCATGCTGGCGATGCAAATCTTCAAGCGCGAGGTAACGACGGACCATCAGGGAACCCGCTTCGGCGCCCTCCGTTGCCAAAACGCCCTGATCCAGATTCTGCAGCACGCGGCTAATCGCCCGCTCCTCCCAGCTCAAGCGCTGGAATTCCCGAACGATGTGATAAATACCGGCGAGAAAGAGCACCAAAATACCCCCGTTGATAAACCAGCCAACATGGGTCAACTGGTTTTTCAGGTAGATCTCTGACAGGAAATCAGACTGCCATAGGCCCACTATGATGATGGCCGCCCCCAACACAATTAGTTGCGTCAGGATTTTCCTCGAATAGATATCCTCGCTTCCCGCGAGTTGTGTCTGCTCACCCATAGGCTCTCTCTCGTTTTTGTGCCCGTAACAAAAGGCTTATCTCATTATGCCGTCGCGGTCGCTTATATACCACGCTCGCGACCACCCCTTCCTTAAATCCGCGCCGATTCGGCGGCGAACTCCCAAGCCCGCAGCCTTTTCTTCGACATATTGCAATTCCGGATCCACTCTTCTTGGTAGCCCCATCACCGAACGTATCCCCCTAGGCGCGCAATTTCTGTCGCTTGCTTTAGACCTGCTATCACCGAGAACTATTTTTGTGGTGCCTTGGAAAATAACTACTACTCTGTAGTACTATTCGTCCATGCCAGCGAATCGGAAACCTCCGCCTGAATGGTGGTTATTGGGCTACATGGCACAATATCAGCCAAACTATCTTATTGAAAAATTGGAGAAATGTGGTGTAGACCCCCAGGTCCTCTATACAGCGGCAGGCGCTGCAGCTGTGGATCTACCAAAAGAAGAATATAGAAGATTATCCAAGACTTGGGCCGTACGTCAGCACCGAATCAGATCTGGTAGAAAATAACTGGATTAAACGTACTACTCAGTAATATTTATACGAGAGGATAAAGAAGATCACTATTTGCCGCATAGCCTAGCGCTCTACTTGCCAATGCAGAAACTAGAAAAGATCTCCCCGAGCAGATCCTCTACCGTAACCTCTCCGGTAATCTCGCCCAGCGCTCTTTGCGCGAGACGCAATTCTTCAGCCAAAAGATCCGTGCTTTCAAAATGGATCATCGCCTGATCAAGGTGTGAGTTCGCGCGCTGCATCGCATCGATGTGACGACGCCTTGCCATGACCGTATCCTCCCGGGCCCCCTGATAACCCAACTGTTGTAGCAGGGCTTTTTCTAGGGAGTCAACGCCCTGTCGGGTTGTCGCGCTGATCGCAACAGCAGGAGTCCCGTCCGCTTCTTCCGCTGTACCGAAAGTACGGCCACTGAGGTCACACTTGTTGAAAACCACGATTCTGCTTTGGTCGCATAAATCGTGACCAAGAATTTCGAGGTCAGTGGGATAAGGCCGGGTATCGTCCCGAACCTCAAGCACGAGATCCGCCCGCTCTGTCACCGCAATCGCCCGGCGCATACCCTCAGCTTCTATTTCATCCCCGCTCTGTCGAAGACCGGCCGTATCAATCAACCGGATCGCCAGCCCTTCAAGCGATATTGTTGCGTCTAAGAGATCCCGGGTTGTTCCCGGCGTGGAGGTGACGATGGCCCGCTCAGCTCTTGCAAGAGTATTCAGCAGGCTCGATTTACCCGAATTTGGAACACCGATCAGAACGACCTCAGCCCCTGTGGATAACATTTCTCCAGGTTTGGAACGATTTATAAGATCTCTGATAATAGCCTTAAGTTCTCTTATCTTCTTCTTAATTACGCTATGTTCTATTTCCCCAACTGGGTCTTCTGAGAAGTCTATATTTGCTTCAACAATTACCCTAAATGATTCTATGTTCTTTGAAATACACCCTATATCATTCGAAAAGTTACCACTTAAAGATCTTAAGGCGCAGCGGGCTGCAACTTCTGTCTGACTATTGATGACATCAGCCACGGCTTCGGCCTGCGCAAGATCCATTTTTCCGTTAAGAAACGCCCTCTCGGTGAATTCCCCGGGGCGCGCGAAGACAGCTCCGATATCACTCAATTCAGCCAGGACGCTATCGATGATGACGGGTCCACCATGGCAATGCAGTTCCAGTACGTCTTCGCCCGTATAAGAAGCGGGAGCTTTAAAAAAAATTGCGATACCGTAGTCGAGGGTGCGGCCGTCCCGACCATGAAAGGCTGTCGAGGTCGCTTCGCGTGGCTGTAACTGGCGACCGGTTAGCTCTTGGCCGATGCGTAAGGATTCGGGACCCGAGACACGGACCACACCTATACCACCGATCCCGGGTGGGGTCGCTCTGGCGGCGATGGTTCGAGTAGGGGCGCTCACGGTTTTTCCGGTCCCCAGCGCAAACAGTCGGGCGGCCGCTTAGGTCTTGGTGTCGGCGGCCTGGATCTTGCGTGTAATCGCCCACTGCTGGGCAATCGACAGGACGTTGTTGACCAGCCAATACAAGACCAGACCCGACGGGAACCACAGAAAGAAGATGGTGAACACCAACGGCAACGCCATCATGATCTTCTGCTGCATTGGATCCATCGGTGCCGGATTCAGCAGCTGTTGACCGAACATGGAGGCGCCCATCAGTATCGGCAGCACGTAGTAGGGGTCCTGAAGAGAAAGATCCTTGATCCAGAGCGCGAACGGCGCCTGGCGCAGTTCTACGCTTTCCAAGAGCACCCAGTAAAGTGCGATGAAAACCGGTATCTGAATGACAATAGGCAGACAGCCGCCCAGTGGATTGATCTTTTCTTTTTTATAGATCTCCATCATGGCTGCCTGGAACTTCTGCTTATCGTCGCCGAACCGTTCTTTAAGCGTCTGCATGCGAGGCTGCATCTTTTTCATGCGCGCCATCGATTTGTAACTCGCCGCAGAAAGCGGGAAGAACACCAACTTGACCAGGAGCGTCAACAAAATAATGGAGACGCCCCAGTTGTTCACAACCCGGTTGATGTAGGTCATCACCCAGAACAGGGGTGATGACACGGGTGTCAGCCAGCCGTAGTCAACCGTGAGTTCCAGTTGATTGTCGGCCTTGATCAACCGTTCGGTTTCTTTCGGCCCGACGTACATTTTTGCTTGTAGCGTCTGGGAGCCGCCTGCCGGAACCGTGGTTGGCTCGGTAGTCTTGTAGCCGATCAGATAACGTGGTCCACTATCCCGACGAGTTACGTTCGAATAGAACTCATAGCCCGTACCCGCGCTCGGTAGGAGAGCGCCTACAAAATAATGTTGCAGCATCGCGACCCAGCCCGAGGTGGTAGATCGCGCGAGATTCGCCTCGTACATGTCCTCGAAGTCGATCTTCTGGTACTTATCTTCAGGAGTGAATATGGCACCGCCTTTATAACTCGGCAGTCTCCCCAGGAAGCCAAAGCCGCTACTCGGTTCAGCGACCTGAGTGCGCAGGATCTGTGAATACCGGTAGCCTGCCCACGCTTCGCTGCTTTGGTTGTCCACCGTAAAAGTCACGTCGACGTAATAACTGTTCCGATGAAAGATGAACGTCTTTCTAAACAGAATGCCCTCGTCAGAGGTCCAGTCTAGGTGAACCTGAACACTGTCTTCACCGGGGGAGAGTGTGACGTTCTGGCGATTGGTAGAAAAAACCGTGTGGTGATTTGGAGCCTGCTGACCTGCACTTAACAGACCATCCTGGATCAGAAATAGATCTGCACCCGAATCATTCAACAGCGCAAAGGGTATGTCCGGTTGTTCCAGAGAAATTGGGTAGGTAAGTAAACCAAGATGCCTGAGATCACCGCCTTGAGTATCGATCTCCGCACGGACCAGATCCGTTTCCACCGTGATCCGGTGCGCGCCTGGCAGGCTCTGGCTTGCCGGGATTGCGGATGGGGTGTCTGTAGTCTCGGGTGCTGCTGAGGCGGCTGGCGCCTGGGGTACATCATCGGCCTCAACGTTTGTTCCGATAGCGCCATTCTGCGCTGTCCCGGAAGACGCTGACATAGAGGTATTTGAATTGAAACCCGTGTTGTTCTTACCCGACTCATACTCGAGCCACGACTGCCATAACAGCAGCAGCACCATACCCAGCGCACCAAAAAGGATCATTCTCTGAAAGTCCATTTAGGTCGCCTCGCCCGGAAGGTTTGTCTGGCGGCCATCGGGAACTGGGTCATAACCGCCGGGATGCCAAGGATGACAACGACCGAGTCGTCGAAGCGTAAACCATAAACCCAAGAACACACCCCGTTTCTCAACCGCCTCAATGGCATAACACGAGCACGAAGGATAAAACCTGCAGGATTGCCCGAACCATGGGCTCACCAGGTACCTATACCCTTTCAAGAAAACAATCAGGAGTTTCTGCATTGGCTATTTACTCGGTGCCAGTGCCTATCCAGACTTTGGCAGATGTCTTTGTTTGCCGCGCTCGCACTGGGCTGGCGCGCGATCGCGACGATATCCAGGCCCGTAACATCCGGCGCGTGGTACCGGAAGGATTCTCTCACTAATCTCTTAATCAAGTTGCGCCGCACAGCCTTCGGAGACGTCTTCTTCGACACAGTAATTCCAAGGCGCCCGCGTGTGAGGCCGTTCTCTTTTGCATAAACAACAAATAGCCGGTCTTTGCTGCTACACCGGTCCTTCAGCACCGCTTTGAAAGCAGTTGCCCGAAGTAGACGTCGAATCGCGGCGAAGCCGTAACCGGTCATGGCCGCGCGCTTTTTAGCGCGGTCGCCGCTTAGGCGCTGAGCACTGCCCGACCTTTCGCGCGCCGGGCATTGAGAACCGCTCGGCCCCCGCGGGTTTTCATACGTGCCCGGAAACCATGGGTTCTTTTGCGTTTGACCACGCTGGGTTGGAAAGTTCTTTTCATGGCAATACGGACACTGAAGCGGAAAAGGGCGCTGGAATGTACCTCTTAAAACGGAAAAATGTCAATGTTTTTCTTGTTTTTACAATGTTTTTAAGATAACTGTGGATAAGATTTTTTTCTTTTCATCTTGTGGATAAAATTCTTCATACCGCATAGAATTAGTCTACATATTTAGATCAAACCGGTCAAAACAGGCTAAAACTCGCAGTTTTGGGGGAACCCACAAGCGTACTAGCCATTCAAACCTCGGAGATTCGCCATTGTCTGCTGTCTGGAACCTGTGTTTAGGGCGTCTCGAGGATGATCTCTCCTCGCAGCAATTCAATACCTGGATTCGCCCGTTGCAGGCGGTCGAGGAGGGCGGAGACCTAAAACTTCTTGCCCCCAACCAGTTTGTCTGCGACTTCATCGTCAAAGAGATGCTCGATGAAGTGGTGCTTCTGGTAAACAGTTTCAGCACAAAACCTCTTGAGCTCAAGATCGAGGTAGGTAGTGGAGTTGCGCCACCTATGGTCGGTTCGAGTGTGAAAGGCGGACAGTCAAGCAAACGGCCTAGTGTCGGGCCTATACGTTTTGAGGGCAGACTGAATCCGGCCTTCACCTTCGATACTCATATCGGTGGGAAATCAAATCAACTCGCACGGGCCGCCGCCCGACAGGTCGGCGAGAACCCTGGTAAGGCATACAACCCACTGTTTCTTTATGGTGGTGTCGGGCTTGGGAAAACCCATCTCATGCAAGCCGCGGGTAATCTGGTGATGGCAAACCACGCCAAAGCTAATGTGGTGTACGTGCACTCCGAACGCTTCGTCGCCGATATGGTGAAAGCCTTGCAGCACAACGCCATTAACGACTTCAAACGCTACTATCGTTCGCTCGATGCGTTACTTATTGATGACATTCAGTTTTTTTCCGGAAAGGAGCATTCACAAGAGGAATTCTTCCATACTTTCAATACCTTACTTGAAGGTCAGCGCCAAGTTATCATCACTAGTGATCGCTTTCCAAAAGAGATTACGGGCGTTCAGGAAAGACTTATCTCGAGATTCGGCTCCGGCCTCACTGTGCCGATCGATCCACCCGAACTTGAGACCCGTGTCGCGATCTTGCAACACAAGGCCCAATTGAAAGGGGTGCTTCTACCGGACGAAGTAGCGTTTTTTATTGCCCGGCAGATTCGTTCCAATGTTCGTGAGCTCGAGGGGGCACTGCACCGCATCGTTGCTAGCAGTGGATTTACCGGGCGGCCCATAGATCTGGAGCTCACCCGCGAGTCTCTGCGTGATCTTTTGGTGTTCCAGGAGCGGCGGGTGACCATTCAGAATATCCAGAAGATTGTCGCTGAGTACTTCAAGATGCGGATTGCTGACCTACACTCAAAGCGGCGAAACCGACAGATCACCAGGCCAAGGCAGATGGCAATGGCTTTAGCTAAAGAGCTAACCAGTATGAGTCTGCCAGAAATCGGAGACGCGTTTGGTGGTCGTGACCACACCACAGTGTTGCATGCTCAGCGCAAGGTCCAAGAGTTGGTTGCGACAGACGCCAGGGTGCGCGAGGATTATCAGAACCTACAACGAATCCTGGGCGCTTAGTGAGGATAAATTGTGGATAATGTCGGCTAAAATCGGGTTCTAAAAGAAGGGGTGCTTTTATCCAGAAACGCTCCCCACTCTTTCAACAGGATTCATAACTGATAAAAATATATAAGTATTTGAAATATATAAAAAAAAAGAATTATTAACTTATCCACAGGCCTTATTAACACTATCATCCTTCTAAATAAAATATGAAATTTCAGATCGAGCGTGAAGTTCTGTTAGGCCCATTGAGCATCGTCACCAGTGTGGTAGAGCGACGACAGACGTTGCCAATACTCGCTAATGTTTTCTTACGTCTGGAGGGAAAGAGGTTGACGCTGGTTGGTACAGATCTCGAGGTTGAGATCAGTATCGAGGCGCAGGTACTCAGTGGTGAGGACGGCGAGTGTACAGTTACCGCACGAAAACTACTGGATATCTGCAGGGCCCTACCCGAGACCGCGACCATTGATTTCAGTGGAGAGGGCGATAAAGCAAAAATGCGCTCCGGCCGGAGCCGCTTTACGCTTCAGGCTTTACCCCCCAAGGATTTCCCCCGACTTGAAGCTGGGAAGTGGGAGGAACGGATCACTATTTCCCGAAAGGACCTCAAGGCAATTCTAGATCGGACCTCTTTTTCTATGGCACAGCAGGATGTGCGGTACTTTCTGAACGGGGTTTTAGTGGAACTGGAGGGGAACACTATCACCACTGTAGCTACGGACGGACACCGTCTCGCAAGAAGCCGCGCAACACTCGCTAGCTCTGTGGGCGGACAGCGGCAGGTAATTGTGCCCCGCAAAGCAGTCGCAGAACTGGGGCGCTTTCTAGGAGAGGGTACGGAGGATGTTACGGTAGAACTCAACAACAACCACATCAGCCTAGAGCGCTCCGGAGCAGTTCTGATCAGCAAATTAATCGATGGAAAATTTCCGGATTACAAAGCGGTTATGGCGCAGGTACTCAAACAGAAGGTGGTTGCTGACCGTCAGCAGTTTCATGAAGTACTGGCAAGAACCGCTGTACTGACCAACGAGAAATACAGGGGTATTCGGTTAGAACTCAGCAAAGGAAGTCTTAAGGTCAGTGCACATAATCCTGAGCATGAAGAAGCTACCGACGAGATTCCGGTGGAGTACGAAGGGACAGATGTAGAAATTGGCTTCAACGTGACCTACCTAATGGATGCACTGAAAGCACTAACCAGCGACAATGTAGAAGCGGAATTTCAGGACGCCAACACAGGTTGTATGCTGCACGACCCTAACAATGACGATACGCTGTACCTCATCATGCCGATGCGCCTCTAGACGCTCTCAAAACGTTCCACGTGAAACAGTCCGCCTATATCCAGATGTGTTCCACGTGGAACCCAAAAAACCCTTAAAGATAGCCGTTTTCCAGGATTATGACCTGGTCTCGATGGTATAATTATTGACCTATTTCTGGAGTAGTTATGGCGAATTCCCCTGTCTATGATGAGAGCAGTATTAAGGTGCTCAAAGGCCTTGAAGCGGTGCGAAAGCGCCCGGGTATGTATATCGGTGATACCGACGATGGCACAGGCCTACACCACATGGTTTTTGAGGTCGTCGACAACGCAATCGATGAGGCCTTGGCCGGGTTTTGCAGCGAGGTTACCGTCACGATCCACGCAGACGAAACCATCAGCGTTATCGATGACGGACGCGGTATCCCGACGGGAATGATTGTAGAAGAGGGTCGCTCCGCAGCCGAGGTCATCATGACCCAACTGCACGCTGGCGGGAAGTTCGATCAGAATTCATATAAGGTATCCGGAGGGCTTCACGGCGTCGGGGTATCTGTCGTGAACGCCCTTTCCTCCTATCTGAGGCTCACCATCCATAGGGAAGGTCAGATTTTCCGACAGGAATTCGAAAGAGGTCTCGCTAAAGATCCCCTGGCGGTGGTAGGAGAAACCGAACGAACCGGCACAGAGGTGCACTTTAGACCGGATCCAGAGATCTTTTCAGACCCGGTGATGCACCACGATATCCTTGCTAAACGGCTTCGCGAGTTGTCTTTCCTTAACTCGGGGGTACGAAATAAGTTAGTCGATGAGAGAGCAGGTACTGAAGATATTTTTGAGTACAAAGGCGGGATCGAGGCATTTGTGGCCCACCTTAACCGCCAGAAGAGCGCTCTACATCCGACCACCTGCTATATCCGCGATGAGCGCGACGATGTGATCGTCGAGCTTGCCCTTCAGTGGAATGACTCGTACCAAGAGAGTGTCTTTTGCTACACCAACAACATCCCGCAGCGCGATGGCGGAACTCATCTAGAGGGGCTACGATCGGCGATCACACGTTCCATGGGCCGTTACATGGAAGGATCGGGACTCGCCAAAAAGGCCAAGATTAGTTTACGCGGTGAGGATTGCCGAGAGGGTCTTACGGCCGTGCTGTCTGTCAAGTTACCGGATCCCAAATTCTCCTCACAGACCAAAGACAAACTGGTTTCCTCCGATGTCCGAGGTCCTGTGGAATCCCTGGTTAACGATCACCTCAGTACGTTCCTGCTGGAGCACCCTGGCGAAGCACGCGGGATTATGGAAAAGATCGTCGATTCGGCGCGCGCCCGCGATGCGGCTCGAAAGGCGCGGGAGATGACTCGGCGCAAAAGTGCTCTCGAGATTGGTGGATTACCCGGAAAATTGGCTGATTGCCAGGAGAAAGACCCGGCTCTATGTGAGATTTATCTGGTCGAGGGTGATTCTGCTGGCGGCTCGGCGAAACAGGCTAGGGACCGGCGTTTTCAGGCAATTCTTCCACTCAAAGGCAAGATTCTAAATGTCGAGAAGGCCCGTTTTGACAAGATGCTCGCGTCGGATGAGGTCGGAACGCTAATAACCGCTTTGGGGACAGGAATCGGCACGGATGACTTCGATGTCAGTCGCTTGCGCTATCACCGGGTCATCATAATGACCGATGCTGATGTCGACGGATCTCATATCCGCACGTTGCTTTTGACATTTTTCTATCGCCAGATGCCAGAACTGATCGAGCGTGGCCACGTTTATATCGCGCAACCCCCACTTTATAAACTCACTTCCGGAAAGAAAGAAACTTACGTCAAGGATGATGACGAGCTGCACCGGATGCTCTTGGACATGGCTCTTGAAGACACTGAACTGATGCCGGGGCACGATACCGCCAGATCGCTTTCGGGCAACGTACTTCGGGGTATCTGCAGCGACTTTTTCGCAGTGGAAACCGCTATTCAACGAATGGCGAGGCGTTATCAAGCTGAGGTCCTCTGGGCGCTCTCTGGGCAACCACAGTTTGAGATTTCAGCCGTTTCACAGGCCTCCCAGCGCGATGCTTTTGCTCAAGTGCTGAGTGAAGTGCTCAATGTCGAGGCAAACACCGGCGGCGCTGCCTACCGTGTGGGCTGGGATGATCAGACCGAAGGAGTGGCTCTGGTCGTTGACAGCGAACGGCATGGCCGCTACCAACAAAGTCGGTTTTTAAAGGACTTTTTTGAGTCGACCGAATACACCTCTCTCACTGCTCTAGGTCAACGACTCCGGTCTGAAGTCGGCGAGGCGATCACTGTAAAGCGTGGCCAACGCGAGCAACAGGTGGGGTCCTTTACGGAGGCATTGTCGTGGCTGATGTCTGAGGCACGCCGTGGGATCAATATTCAGAGATACAAAGGCCTCGGTGAGATGAACCCGGATCAACTCTGGGAGACGACAATGGACGCCGAGCAGCGGCGCCTGTTACAGGTTCAGATCGAGGATGCTGTGGGAGCGGATGAAATCTTCACAGTACTGATGGGGGAAGAGGTTGCACCCCGGCGGGACTTTATTCAGCGTAATGCGTTTGCTGTCAGCAATCTAGATGTTTAAAAACATATATAAATCAAGTATTTATATAGTTTAGTGTAGTACCCTGGGCGCGGAAAGCACAAACTCGGGGATATCCGTATCAAACGTCTCTCCGTCCTCCGCCAGCATCTTGTAGGAACCGTGCATCGTGCCCACCGGGGTTTCGATTACCGCACCTGAGGTATAGCGGAATCCCTCGCCTGGTTTAAGGGTGGG
>JBMUHF010000048.1:0-21806 GCA_050302555.1 Arenicellales bacterium
AAAATGATTAGCCACGGCAGCAAAATGATGTTCCGGCCAACGCTTGGCGGGGCCGAATTCCGCGCCGGGGCAGATTGCGATGGCGGGGACCGATGCAATGTTCTTGCCGATTCGTTGGAAGACCTGCTGCACATTTTCGGGATGGGTGGCGAGGTGTGGATGCGGGTAGGTCGAGACCGCTGGCGCATTTGCGGCAAGGCCCAACTGGACGAAGCGCGCCGCCATCGGATCCTCCTTGGTGGACGGCCTAGGCCGTGGGTCGTTGATCAGCCCCCACCGGGACTCCCCTCTGTGGCCGGTGCGTACCGGAATCTTCGCAAAAAAGGGGAGCAGGGCGGCTTTGAGCGAGCCCGGCAGAATGATGGCCTGATCAAAGCGGTGACCACGAAGAGAACGGCCGATCCTGAAGCGATCGGCTAGGTGTAGATGACCATGCTGGAACGGCGTCTCAACAATCTCGTCGATTTCGGGCATCCGATGTGCGAGCCGTGCAGTGGCCGGCGGTGCCGCGAGTGTAATGGCAGGGTCGGCCTGTCTCGACTTCAGTGTCTGGAACAGGCAGTGCGCCATCACCATGTCCCCGATCCAGGCCGGACCGATGACCAGCACCCGAGACGCAGATTCAATCGGGATGATGATCAGTCCCCGGGTCCGACAACCAGATGGGTGTCAGGCGTTGTGCTCGGGCAGGAAAAAGCGGTTACCACAGTACGGACACAGTGCTGTTTCGCCTGGAGTGATAGGCAGATAGACCCGGGGATGCTGATTCCACAACTCGCTGTCATCTGGGGGGCAATGCAATGGCAGATCCGCCTGCCGGATTTGTCGGGCCGGATGAGAGGCGGGTTCTTTAGAAACTGTCGGGCCGGAGGCGTTCATTGAATTCGGGTCAGACAAAGGTCAGCCAGTCATCGTGCTGGCTATCGCGACCCTGGACACAGTCGAAATAGCGTGCCTGCAGCATTTCGGTTATCGGGCCGCGGCTACCGTTACCGATCTGCCGGCCGTCGAGTTCTCGAACCGGCGTGACCTCGGCCGCGGTTCCGGTAAAGAACACCTCATCGGCAACATAGACTTCATCACGCGTAATTCTTTTTTCAATGAGTTCGAGTCCCGCCTCGGCAATGAGACAAATTACCGTATCTCGGGTAATGCCTTCTAGCGCGGAGGTAAGATCAGGGGTGTAGACCACGCCGTTTCGAATCACAAAGATGTTTTCCCCGGTACCCTCCATCACATAACCCGACGAGTCCAGCATCAGGGCCTCATCCGCACCGGCGGATAAGGCCTCCTGAAGCGCAAGGATCGAGTTTATGTAGTTGCCGCAGGCTTTGGCCCGGCACATGGTGATGTTTACATGATGCCGAGTGAATGAGGAGGTACGAACACGGATACCTTTCTCGAGGCCCTCCTCTCCGAGGTAAGCCCCCCACTCCCAGGTGGCAATTGCGATATGGGTCTGCAGCATGTCGGCGCGGATTCCCATGCCTTCCGAGCCGTAAAATGCGAGCGGTCGCAGGTAGGCACTGTCCAGCCCGTTTTCCCGGACCACCGCAACCTGAGCGTCGTTCAGGGTCTTGGCATCGTAGGGGATTTTCATTCCGAGGATATGGGCCGATCCAAAGAACCGGTCAGTGTGGTCTGCAAGCCGGAAGATGGCCGTTCCCCGGTCTGTCTGATAGGCCCGCACACCCTCGAACACACCCAGCCCGTAGTGGAGAGTGTGGGTGAGCACATGTACTTGCGCATCCCGCCAAGGCACCATCTGGCCGTCAAACCAGATTACGCCGTCACGATCTGAAAATGACATCGCGTTTTCCTGTTATGAGATTTATCCTGATAGCCAAATGTACGAGGCCGGCCGCGCATTATTACAAAACCTGCACATGGATGGTGTACCCGGTGCTAAGGGATCAACATGGCATGTACAGCCCGCACCGCAGACTGCGCGTATGGCCCGAGGCGCGGAGGGATCTGTTCAGGCAGGATGTCCGGGCCCAGTATGCCGACACCGACCGGCTTATTTGTCTCCAGTTGTAGATTGATAAGCGCCTGGATCACCGCCTGCCCCATGACGTGGCCGTGCGCAGTTTCGCCCCGCTCAATAATCCCTAGGACCACCACAGCGTCAATATCGTCACGTTCCAGCAGTCGCTTTGTCGCAAGGGGTTTCTCCATGGATCCTGGCACCCAGACCTCATCGCGCACGTCAAGCCCCAGGGCGCTTGCCACCGACAGCGCTTCACTTACCATGGTCTCGCAGGATTCTCGGTGGAAAGCGCCCACCACCAGTGAGATTGCAAAGCCGTCAGTCATTCGTGCCACAGTCGAAACATAGAAAATAAGAATTCTATCTGATCAAAGCCTCCGAGGCTTGATGGAGTTTCGCTGCTAGCTTAGGGCGAGTCTGGTTCGAGGTATTGCTGCCAGAGGTTGCCGACTGCCTCGCGTTCGCGCTGGAAAGCCTGAGCGGGTAAATGGGCTTGACGACGGCCGAGTTTGAGTTCGTTGTCCTTCGCAAGGTACAGCCGCAGCGTCCTTGAGAGGATCTCTGCGGTCTTGCTTGGAATTCTGCCGGATGTCTCGAGCTCGGAAATAATCTTTAGATTGCTCCGATACTTCGTCAATACCGGATTCTGCTGGGCGAATCTAAGTACGAGGTACTGGCACAAGAACTCGATGTCAATCAGCCCTCCGGAGTCGTGTTTGAGATCAAATCCGGGTTTACTCGTCCGCGAATGGTGCTGCTGCATCCGTTGGCGCATATCACGTAGCGCCTTTTGCAGACTGGCAGATTCACGTGGCTGGCAGAGTATGCTGCGGCGAATATTTTCAAAACGCTTTCTCAGGTCTTCGCTTCCTGTCACGATTCTGGCACGGACCAGTGCCTGATGTTCAAAAGTCCAGGCGGACGAAGAAAGATACTCGTGATAGGCCTTGATAGGGGTGACCACGGTACCGGCGTTCCCGCTCGGACGAAGCCGCGTATCAATAGAATACACTTCGCCGGCTGGTGTATGGGTGGTGAGTATGTGCACCAGTCGCTGCACCAGCCTGCCGAAGTAATGACGTCTCGCCGCGACAGCGGCACCGCTTTCTGATTCCGGCTGTTCGTAGAGAAAGACGATGTCGAGGTCCGAGTGATACCCAAGCTCTTGACTGCCGAGCTTACCGTACGCAACGATGCCCAGTTCGGTGTCCGTTTGCGGTTGCTCGGGTGTCCGCAGTGTTCGTTCAGCAAGGGTAAGTGCCTGGCACAACAGCGCTTGGGCAAGGGCGCTGAGCGATGCCGCCACGCCGTCGATATCAATCAGTCCGGCTACATCAGCGGCAGCTACCCGAAGGCTGTAGGCCTCACGATACTCCCGTAGCGTTTCCATGGCGGCCTCAAGATCATAGTCATCCGGCGGGCCGAGTTTGTGCCGCAGTTCGTCTTCGATCTCCTCGTTATTCTGGAGTTGATAAGTTGTAATCGGATCAATCAGTTCGTCCAGAATTACAGGGTGATTCGCAATCCAGTGACTGATCTCACTGGAGGCGCTTACCAGCCGGGTCAACTGAGAGAGTGCAAGGGAGTTTTCACTCAGCAGGGCCAGGTAGGCGGAGCGCCGGCCGATGGATTCGATCACGAACAACACCCGGCTGATGGCCGTGTCAGGGTCATCGGTCTTCGCGCATGTCTTGAGGATTAAAGGCATCAGTGTATCGAGCCGTTCACGACCCTCGCGCGAGAAAGCCTGATAGAAACGGCTGTGTCGAATACCAGCCAGTAGGGCCTGCACCTGCTCCGCGTCGCCAAAGCCAAGTGCCCGAAGCTGCGTCAGTTGATCTTCCGGCGCGAGCGTGTCCTCCCAGATATCGGCAAACAAGGGGTTGTTTTCGCTCGCTGCGGGTACTCGATCCTGGTGAAACACAGTAAGAAACAATCGGTGAACAGCGTCGTTGACTGATTCGACTGCGGTATCGAATGCGTTTATCCCTGGGTAGCCCATCGTGAGGGCGATACGGGTCCGGGCCAGCGGCTCAACCGGCACCGTGTGGGTCTGGGCATCATCCATGATCTGGAGACGGTGTTCGAGTACCCGCAGAAAGTCATAGTGCCTGCGCATCGTTGCGTAGTCGTGGTCCGTGAGCACGCCGTTGTCTTCTAGCACCGCCAGCGCGTCATACAGGGAAGACGTACGCAGCGCGGGGTTTCGTCCTCCGTAAATCAGCTGGTGGCTTTGTACGATGAATTCGATTTCCCGGATACCGCCGCGGCCGAGTTTGACGTTACCGGTAAGTGATTTTTTGTTCAGTTCGCGCTCGATCAGCGTCTTCATGGTTCGAATGGACTCAAAGGCTCCGAAATCCAGGTACTTGCGGTAAACGAAGGGCCGGAGGCTGGCCAGAAGATCATGACCCGCCGCAACGTCGCCAGCAACAGGCCGTGCTTTGATCAGCGCATAGCGCTCCCAGTCTCGACCGTGGGTCAGAAAATAATGATCCATGGCGTCAAAGGACAGCGCCAGCGGTCCGCTGTCACCGTTGGGGCGAAGTCGCATATCCACTCGGAAAACGATTCCCTCATGAGTCGGGGTCTGCAGGATATCAATCAGCGCCTGCCCAAGTTTGATAAAAAATTCGTGGTTGCTGATGGTTCGTATACCGTTGGTCACCCCGTTTTCCCGATAGGCAAAGACCAGATCGACGTCTGATGACATGTTGAGTTCTCGTCCGCCGAGTTTTCCCAAACCAAGGACGCTTAACTGCACGGGTTGACCGTTGCTCTCGCCAATGGGTTCACCAAAGCGTTCCCGTAGCTCGGCGTAGGCGCAGGCCAAGGCCACGCCAATTGCACTGTCAGCCAGCGTTGACAGGGTCTCCAGGACTTCGCTAAGCGGGGCGAGACCCGCAAGGTCTCGCCAACCGAGGCGGACGATCTCCTCTTGGCGTACCCTTCTGAGCGCTGCGCCAACTTCTTCCCGGCTTCCACTGATCGCTTCGACCCGTTGGCGCAGCTGGTTAAAGTCTGCAGAGTTCTCGACGGTATTGAGGCCGTCCATCAGTGTCGGGGTACCGTTCAGTGTGCGGGCAATGAAGTCACTCCCTACCAGCACATCGGGTAAGACATCCCAGTGAGACTGACCCCGGGACTGATCTCCTCTTTGCTTCCGAAGTTCCTCAAGACGGGTAATTTGTAACTGGATCAGGCTCTGTACTTCTGGCGGTAGGGCATGGACGACACGCCGTGCGGGGGTGGGTGGAGATTCCATCTGGGGCCTTTAGGTTTGGACGAGAGGAAACACCAGGGTGTGATGGTTCAGGCTGGTGGCAGCGTTGCTGTGCTTTTCGGCATTTTGCGCCCGGTACCCAATAGTTGCCGGAAACTCGGCTATAGTCCTTGGCGTTGCAGCACCGCAATCCGCAGACTGATGACTGATCTTTTTGATTTCAAGAACCGCAGACTCCGCTTCGCTGTGGTCGGCCATCCTGTGATGCACAGTAAATCACCGCAGATCCATGAGGCTTTCGCGCGCCAGTGTAACGTATCACTGTCTTATGAGGCGATTGCGCTTGACCCCATTGCGTTTGAGCAGGGGGTTCGAAACCTTCAAGCCGGTGGCATGGCGGGGCTTAACGTGACGTTGCCGTTCAAAGAGGCCGCCTTTGGGCTCTGTGATGAAGTGTCCGAGCGCGCCCGGATCGCGAACGCGGTGAACACGCTCACCTTTTTAGGGGGCGATCAACTTGCTGGGGATAACACTGATGGAATTGGTTTGGTGCGCGATCTGCAACAGAACCTGAAAATCTCCTGTGCAGATGCAAGAGTCCTGGTTGTCGGTGCCGGGGGCGCAGCGCGAGGGATAGTGCAGCCGCTTTTGCAAACGGGGCCTGCCCGCCTGGTTATTACCAACCGCACGGCATCGCGTGCCCGTGAACTTGCCGGTTCAATGGGCTCGCCCGATAGAGTCTACTCCTGCGCGCTTGACGAAGTTAGCGATTCTTTTGATCTTGTCATCAACGCCACGGCGGCGAGTTTGTCCAGCGAGGTGCCAGCATTACCGGAGTCTGTTTTTCATTCACAGTCCCATGCTTACGATCTGGCCTATGCGGATCAGCCGACCGCGTTCATGCGTTGGGCATTGGCACTCGGCGTAGCACAGGCAGTGGACGGACTCGGCATGTTGGTAGAGCAGGCCGCTGAAGCGTTCTGGATCTGGCATCGCCAGCGCCCGCAAACGGCGCCCGTGATCAGTGCCTTAAGGTCAGGAGCGCGATAGACGTTAAGTCTTGTGCTGCAGGTGGGTGGTTTCGGGAAACCAGCTAGGAACTTCGGCGCGGATTAGTTCAGCAAGCGCTTCAACGTGGTCAGCGCCGTCGTTGAGACAGGGGATATAGGAAAAACCTTGACCCCCTGCGCTGCGAAAGATATCGGCATTCTCCTCAGCAATCTCTTCAAGTGTTTCCAGGCAGTCAACTGAGAACCCAGGACAGACCACGTCCACGTGCTGTGTGCCTTGTTGTGCCAGCGAACGCAAGGTCTCGTCTGTATAGGGTCGTAGCCACGGTGCACGGCCAAAGCGAGACTGGAACGACAGCACCCACTGTTCCGGTATCAGCTCGAGCCGCTGGGCGAGAGCTTTAGCAGTGCCTTCGCACTGAAGACGGTAAGGATCTCCCTGGTCGGCGTACCTTTGCGGTGTACCGTGGAAAGAAACGATGAGTTTTTCAGCGCGGCCGTGCTGAGCCCAGTGGTGTCGTACCGAAGCGGCGAGCGCATTCAGATAGCCCTCGGCGAGATGATAGTCCCGCATAATGTGGATCGCAGGCAGGTTACGCCAGTTGCGAAGTGTGTTGCTGACGGCGTCGTAAACGGATGCCGTTGTGCTGCAAGAGTACTGTGGGTAGAGCGGCAACACGATAATGCGGGTGACCCCACCGTCTGCGAGTTGTTCGAGTGTATGGGGTATCGAGGGGTGGCCATAGCGCATCGCCATGGCGATGCAGGTATCTTCACTCCCATGTTGCCTGAAATGAGCATCGAGGTTGTGGGCCAAGCTGCGGGTTAGTGACATCAGCGGCGAGCCCGTCTCACTCCAGATTTTTTTATAAGCTGCAGCGCTTCGTCTAGGCCGACTGCGCAGGATAATGCCGTGCAGGATCAGGCACCAAATCCAGCGGCTGATCTCCACCACCCGGTGGTCATGCAGAAACTGCCCAAGATATCGCCGAACAGCAGAAGCATCGGGGGCTTCAGGTGTTCCGAGATTGACCAGCAACACGCCCGTGCGATCCGTCGCGTCGGGCAATAGTCCGCGTTGATATCTCATATCGACTCGGGATGGTTACGCGCGTTGTCGCCCGTATTCAACCATCCGGTGAATCGGAACCTCTGCGCGGACCCGAACCTCTTCGTCGATGGATACCGGGCCACTTCCCGTCTGCAATGTTGCAATTAGCCGTTGAAGATCATTCATTTTCATCCAGGGGCAGCGGGCACAACTGACGCAGGTTGCGCCCTCCCCAGCTGTGGGTGCCGCAAGGAAGGTTTTATCGGGGGCGCTCTGGCGCATTTTGTGCAGAATTCCTTCTTCGGTCGCCACGATAAAAAAGGACGAGTCCAGCTGCTGTGCCGCATTAATGAGTTGGGTGGTCGATCCCACCACATCAGCTAACTCGATCACAGAAGCGGGCGATTCCGGATGCACCAGTACCTTGGCATGCGGGTGCTGTTTCTTGAGGTTTGAGAGCACTTCCCCCTTGAATTCCTCATGCACAATGCAACTTCCGTCCCAGAGCAGGAGATCCGCTCCAGTCTGTCGTTTCACATAATCGCCAAGATATCGGTCCGGTGCCCAGATCATTTTCTCACCCTTGGCGGAAAGGTCAGCTACGAGGTCCCGCGCAATCGATGAGGTCACCACCCAATCTGCACGCGCTTTGACCTCTGCGCTCGTATTTGCGTAGACGATCACCGTCCGATCCGGATACTGATCACAGAATGTGCTGAATGCATCTGCAGGACACCCAAGATCCAAAGAGCACTCTGCCTGTGGCTCGATCAGTAATACTCTTTTTTCCGGGCTCAAAATTTTTGCTGTTTCTCCCATGAAGCGTACACCTGCGACCACGACCGTGCTCGCGGAATGGGTAAAGCCGAACCGAGCCATCTCCAGGGAGTCAGCGACACAGCCTCCGGACTCTTCGGCAAGCTCCTGCAGGTCACTATCAACATAATAATGCGCAACAAGCACCGCATCTTCGCGTGCGAGAAATTCCGCTGCTTGTTGGCGTAGTGCCTGCCGTGTGGCTGGCGCAAGAGGCGCTTGTGTACTCGCCCGTGCCTGCTTCGCCTTCTGGGTAATGCTGGCTTGGTGACTCTCAGCTAAGTTGGGGTTGAGCATAGGAATACGGACTGAAGTTGGAGTAGCGTCTCGATCCGTTTTATAAACGGAGACGGTGTTATATATACCATTCGAAGCAAACCGGGATCACATTTTATGCACTGGATAATTTTAGGCATCGTGGCTTTGGCACTGGTGGCCATTTCCGTTCGTTACCCGCGTCTGGCATTCACGATCCTGATCGCGCTTTTGGGCGGCGCGGTACTGTTACTGCAAATTATCCCGGGAGAAAGGGAGCGCGCGTCTGCCCAGATATCGGTCTCAGATGTTGAACTCCTGATGGTGAACATCGCGCCATCCTACGCTAACAGTTTCGAATTGAATGGCCGGTTGGGTAACCATTCAAGTGATGTGGAACTTTCGGAAGCCATGCTCGAGGTCCGATTGCGCGACTGCTCAAGTGATTCGGAACGCACCACCGACAATTGTCTGGTGCTGGGTGTTGCCCACCCGCGGGTCACGCTTCTGGTTCCACCGGGACAGGCCCGGGATTTCAGTATCAGCGTGAACTTCCCCCGGGTCCAGGTGCGCGGGGAGGCCGACTGGGACACCACCGTGAGCACTGTCAGAGGGTATCGGCTGAGTGGCGCACAATAAAAAAGGCGACGGACTAAGCCGTCGCCTTTTATGCTAACCCGGTAAATCGGGCAAGCAGTCTAATCAGCGCCGCCGCGCTTTTTTCTTGGTTGCTTTCTTTTTAGCAGCCTTTTTCTTGGTTGCTTTTTTCTTGGTTGCTTTCTTTTTAGCAGCCTTTTTCTTGGTTGCTTTTTTCTTGGTTGCTTTCTTTTTAGCAGCCTTTTTCTTGGTTGCTTTTTTCTTGGTTGCTTTTTTCTTGGTTGCTTTCTTTTTAGCAGCCTTTTTCTTGGTTGCTTTTTTCTTGGTTGCTTTCTTTTTAGCAGCCTTTTTCTTTGTTGCCTTCTTAGCTACTTTCTTCTTGGTTGCTTTCTTCTTGGTTGCTTTCTTCTTGGTTGCTTTCTTAGCTACTTTCTTTCTCGGTGCTGCTCGTTTCTTGGTCGCCTTCTTTTTTGCCGCCATAATGGCCTCCTGCTTAGGGTTGATTTACCTGTGAACCGTTACCCAGGTTCACATTGGTGGCTTATCGACACACCGCCTCTGTCAGCAATACCACTTTGCGTCTCCCGTATACATTTAGTTCTTTTGATCTAATGAAACGAGGAAGCGTACCGGTAAACATTGGAGTAACAATGTTTTGGTTACTCCTTGCAGGCGAACTATAGCTATGCAAGGTTAAATGTCAAGCAAACCTGTCAACGTGTCACATGCATTTTTTACTGGGTTAGGAGAAAAAACAAACCACAACATACCTGTGTGACGCACTTAAGAAATTACACGAAGTTACAAGACACCTTTGGTTAAAAAAACAAACGCACAAACTAGAACATGCGACTGTAACCGTTGATATTTATTTAAACCAAAGTTGAAAATAAAAAACGTCTGTTCGTGATGTTGATTGGTTAGCGTGACGCCAAGAGCGGCATGATCAGGTCGCATGTTTGTTGTGTGGCGCCTGCGTTTTGACCCACCATCATGCGTCCACGTTCACCCACAGAACTTCTCAGGTGAGCATCGTTCAGAAGCTGTCGTAGCTGCACAATTAGGGCAGCTTCATCGTTGACCTGAAATCCTGCGCCGGCTGTTAGGGTGATCTCGCTGATTTCCAGAAAATTTCCCATATTCTGGCCAAAAATGACGGGTACCCCGACGGCACAAGGCTCCAGGATGTTATGCCCGCCGATTCCCCGAATTGGGATCAAACTGCCGCCGACGACGGCGATATCGGCGGCGCCGTACAGCACCGGCAATTCTCCCATGGTGTCAGCAATCTGAATCTGGACCGCAGCATCCAGTGCACCGGCCTGATTCGTTCTTCGACTTACTCCCAAATTACTCCGGGCCGCGAGCCGCATGACGGCGTCAAAGCGCTCGGGATGACGCGGAGCGATCACCAGCAGAAGATCTGGAAATTCAGTGCACAGTGATTGGAATGCACGTAGCAGCAGACTCTCTTCTCCATCATGAGTGCTGCCTGCGACGATCACGGGGCGATTTGGACTCCAGTCCCGTCGTACAGCCTGTGCGACTTCATTCACACTGGCGGGCATTCTAATTTCGAATTTCATACTGCCGGTTCGGTGCGTTCTTGAGGCATCGATTCCCAGGGAGAGCAGATGTTTGCGGTCTGCTTCGGATTGCACGGCAAACAACGACACCTTGCTAAGCCCGTCGCGCACCAAAGGCAGAATAAAACGGTAGCCCCGCGCTGAGCGTGCGGAGAGGCGAACATTTGCCATGGCCACCGCTATCCCCTGCTGATGACAGATACGGATCATGTTGGGCCAGATCTCGGTTTCCATGAGGATCAGCAGTCGTGGCGAAAACTGATTGATAAAACGTCGGATGGCGAAAGGGTAGTCGTAGGGCGCAAAACGATGGCGAACCTCGTTGCCGAAGGTATCGACAACCTGTTGGGCACCCGTTGGCGTCATCGTGGTGATGATGATATTCAGATGTTTTTTTTCTTTGAGAAGTCGCTGCACCAGTGGGGTTGCCGCCTTGACCTCTCCTACCGAGACGGCATGGATCCACAGATCACAGCATCGGTTATCCAGCGCGCCGCCACCAAAACGTTCACTGATACGGCCACGATATCCGGGACTACTCAGTGCCCGCCATCCCAGGCGGATCATCACGACCGGTAACGCAAGCCACAGCAGTAGGGTGTAAAACCGACGAGTCACGTGAATGCCTAGGACGAGCCCTGTTTGCCCGACTCTGCTAGCCAATCCCGCGGTCTGAGAAAGTTCTGAACCAGCTTCTCCTCAGGACTACCTGGCTCGGCTCGCCAGCCGTAGCGCCAGGCGACATTAGGGGGCAGGGACATCAGGATGGACTCAATCCGCCCACCGCTCTGCAGGCCGAACAGGGTGCCCCGATCGTAGACAAGATTGAACTCGACGTAGCGCCCCCGACGGTACAGTTGAAATTCACGGTGATGGGGGGAAAATGGCGTGTCGCAATGTCGGGCCACAATCGGCAGGTATGCGGGCAGGAAGTGATCGCCAATACTGCGGGTCACGGCAAACGCGTGATCAAAGCCTCCCTCACTGAAGTCATCGAAGAAAAGGCCGCCGATGCCGCGCTGCTCGTTTCGGTGCCGCAGGTGGAAATAGTCATCGCAAGCTGCTTTGAATCTCGGGTAGAGGTCACTGCCAAACGGCGAGCAAGCCTTCAATGCCGTCTGGTGCCAGTGAACGGCATCAGCCTCGTCACCATAGTATGGTGTGAGGTCAAAGCCCCCACCGAACCACCATACCGGCCCTTGTGTGGTCTGCGCGCAGAAGAACCGGACATTCATGTGGGAGGTAGGGATAAAGGGGTTATGCGGGTGAACCACCAGCGATACTCCCGTCGCTTCAAATGGACTGCCACCAAGTTCCGGATGCCTCAACGATGCGGCAGCGGGTAACGCTGACCCGTGTACATGGGAAAAGTTGACCCCAGCCTGCTCGAACACCTCGCCTGCACTCAGAATGCGGGTGCGTCCTGTACCATTTTCCTGCTTCCAGGCATCCTCATGAAAGGTTGCGATACCGCCGTCGGCTTCCTCGAGGCCGGTGCAGATACGTGCCTGGAGATCTTGCAAATACCGCGTTACTTGGCCAAGCGTTTCAGAACTGTTCATATCGTGGTTGCAAGTGATTGGCGCCTCAGCCTCGAAGGGTAACCCTGGTTGCTGCATCGGTAATCGTACTGGGCTCCGTCGCAGTGCCCACCCTTTCGTCCAGAATAAGATCGATCGCTTTACCGAATTCTGCCAGCACTGCCCTGCCCTCACGCAGTGGTGGCCGGCCCGACCGGTTGGCGCTTGTGGAGACGAGGGACATCCGACTGTCGCGAGACAGTTGGCGCGCCAGCGGAAAAGCCGTCACCCGCACGGCGATGGTGGGATGTCGACCTTTAAGCCAGGGAGCAACTTGGGCTGTTGCCGGTAGCAGCCAAGTGTACGGGCCCGGCCAGGAGGCAAGTGCCGGTGCCATCAATTCTGGACAATGCCCATCGATGATCCCCTGCAAACGTTCGGGTCGGTCGGCGATGACGATCAGTCCCTGTTGCCAGGGTCTGCGTTTCATCGTCAGTATCCGCCGAACCGCACTTTCATTCGTCGGGTCGCAACCAAGCCCGAAGCAGTACTCGGTAGGATAGGCGATCACCCCGCCGCGTTTCAGGCATTCCACCGCGGCTGGCAGATTCCTTGTCAGGCGCTTGTCGATTCCAGCGATGCCTGAAGTGCTTGGTTCTTGTCGCGTACGGCCTGGGCGTCGGTTTCTCGTTGACGCGTCAGCCGGGCCGCGAGATCGGAGTCGGCAGTGGCCATAATTTGTGCGGCAAGGTAGGCCGCATTTTTTGCACCTGCTTTGCCGATTGCGACACAGGCCACGGGAATGCCCCCGGGCATCTGGACCGTGGACAGCAGTGCATCCTGCCCGTTGAGCGGCCCACCATCCATCGGAATCCCGATGACCGGGCGAATTGTTAGAGCAGCGACCGTTCCGGCAAGATGCGCAGCCAGGCCAGCCGCGGCAATGAAGACAGCACAGCCGCGCTCGGTGGCGTCCTCGACGTAGCGGTGGGTATCCTGAGGGGTGCGGTGTGCAGAGGTAATCCGGACTTCCCAGGAAATATCCATGAGGTCCAGCGTATCGAGTGTATTTTGAACAGTCTTGAGGTCGGAGTCCGAGCCCATGAGGACGGCAACAAAAGGTGTTTTCATAGCTTCTCTTTCTTTAATCATTATGAAGGTTTACAGAAGGCTAAAAGGCATTGTCGGTGTTATTAATCAGCCGCATCGTTCGATTATCGGTTCACGGCGCGCCAGCCGATGTCCGGTCGCCAGCCCGCACCAGGCCAGTGGATAGTGCTGACCGCAGCATAGGCCTCCCGCTGAGCGTCGTTTACCGTTGCGCCGAGCGCCGTTACGCACAGTACTCGTCCGCCGTCGGTAATGGTCTGCCCTGATTCCTGCCGGGTTCCGGCATGGAAGACCTTAATGTTATCCGACCTGATGTCCTGCAGTCCGCTGATTTTGTCACCGCGGGGATATTCGCCGGGGTATCCATCGGCCACCATCACCACCCCCAGCGCAAAGCGCGGGTCCCATTCAATCTCGAATCGATCAAGTTCGCCATCCAGCGCTGCCTGACACAGTCCAGCAAGGTCTGAACGCATGCGCATGAGAATCGGTTGGGTTTCGGGGTCTCCAAAGCGGCAGTTGTACTCAAGCACCCGGGGGTTCCCTTGTGTATCGATCATCAGTCCGGCGTACAAAAACCCAAGGTAAGGCATCCCTTCTTCGGTGAGTCCCCGGACGGTTGGATGGATCACTTCATCCATTATGCGTCGATGCAGTTCAGCATCGACCCGAGGCGCTGGAGAATAGGCACCCATCCCCCCGGTATTGGGACCACGGTCACCGGCTTCACGTGCCTTGTGATCCTGCGAGGTGGCGAGCGGTACTACTTGGGTTCCCGACGCAACACAGATAAAACTGATCTCCTCGCCTTCGAGGAAGTCTTCAATGACGAGACGCTGGCCGGCCCCGCCGAAGCGTTGATCCACCAGAATTTCATCGACCGCGGCAAGCGCCTGGTCGCGGTCGTTCGCGATAATGACGCCTTTGCCCGCGGCCAGTCCATCGGCCTTGAGCACCAGCGGAACGTCCTGAGATTCAATATACCGGCGCGCGGATTCCGGGTCGGTAAATGCCTGCCAGGATGCGGTTGGAATGTTGTGACGGTCAAGAAAGGCTTTGGTAAAGCTTTTTGAGCCCTCGAGCTGCGCTGGTCCTGCGCTGGGTCCGAAGCAGGGTAAGCCCGCACTTTTGAAACGGTCCACGATGCCGTTTACCAGAGGCGCTTCCGGTCCGACAACAGTGAGATCGATCTGATGATCCCGTGCAGCGAGGATCAGCGCGTCCGTATCGTCAACCTGGATGGGCAGGTTTTCAACGCCAGGTTCCGTTGCGGTACCCGCATTGCCGGGAGCCACAAAGACTCGCTCCACGCTGCGGGAGTCTGCTAGTTTCCAGGCGAGCGCATGCTCACGACCGCCGTTGCCGATAACGAGCACCCGCATGGTCAGTGACGGAAGTGGCGCATGCCGGTAAACACCATCGCGATGCCATGTTCGTCCGCAGCCTGAATCACCTCATCATCCCGTTGGGAGCCGCCGGGCTGGATTACTGCCTGAATACCGGCTTTGGCTGCGGCGTCGATGCCGTCGCGAAAAGGGAAGAAGGCGTCCGAAGCCATGACCGATCCCACAACCTGAAGTTTTTCATCCGCAGCCTTGATGCCGGCGATTCGGGCGGAATACACACGACTCATCTGACCGGCACCCACTCCGATGGTTTGCTGGTCACGGGCGTAAACAATGGCGTTGGATTTGACGAACTTGGCTACGGTCCAGGCGAACAGCAGATCTGCAAGCTGCGAGGAACTGGGCGAGCACTTGGAAACGATCTTAAGTGCGTCCGGTAAGATGCGTCCCATGTCCTGATCCTGAACCAGTAAGCCGCCACCGACCCGCTTGAGATTCTGCTGGGCAAAGGCATTGGCGTCGATGCGAGGCACTTCAAGTGCCCGGATGTTTGGTTTGCCTTCAAGGGCAGTCTTTGCAGTTTCAGTGAACTCGGGCGCCAGAATGACTTCGACAAATTGGCGCGTCAGAATTTCGGTGACGGTGTCACCATCCAGTGGGCGATTGAAAGCAATGATGCCACCGAATGCCGACGTGGGATCGGTCTCATAAGCGCCCTCGTAGGCACTCAAGGTCGTTTCTGCGACGGCAACGCCGCAGGGGTTTGCATGTTTGACGATGACGCAAGCTGTCTTCGCGAAAGCGCTGACACACTCGAGCGCCGCATCGGCGTCGGCAACATTGTTGAATGAGAGTGCTTTGCCCTGGAGTATCCGGGCGCAGGCCAAGGTGCCCTCGGCCGGATCGGTATCGTGATAGAAGGCGGCGCGCTGGTGAGGATTCTCGCCATAGCGCATGGTCTGGTGTTTGCGAAACTGCAGATTGAGTGTTTCGGGAAAGCCGTCGTCCGAGTCGGTGGTCAGGTAGTTCGAGATCATGCCGTCGTAATGCGCGGTGTGGCTGAATGCCAATGCCGCGAGCCGTTCGCGGGTTGACCGGGATACCCCTTGGCATGTTTCGATTTCCTGCGCGACGAGGTCATAGTCTCCGACATCGACCAGGACGGTGACGGCCGCGTGATTCTTGGCGGCCGCCCGCAACATCGAGGGACCGCCGATATCGATGTTTTCTATCGCCTCTTCCCGGGTGCAGTCGGGACGGGCGACGGTCTGTGCGAAGGGGTAGAGATTAACCACCACAAGATCAATGGGCTGAATACCGTGGTCTGCCATCTGCGCGTCATCGATACCCCGCCGCCCCAGCAGACCACCGTGAATCCGTGGATGCAGTGTTTTGACACGTCCGTCCATCATTTCAGGAAATCCGGTGTATTCAGAGACCTCGACTACTGGGATATCGTGATCGCGTAACAGTGCGGCGGTGCCGCCGGTTGAGAGGATTTCAACGCTGGCCGATTTCAGTCGTCTGGCAAAATCTACGATACCAGCCTTATCTGAGACGCTGATGAGGGCCCGGTGCACGGGCCTGTACTCGTTGTCGCTCATGGGGTCAGTTTCCATAACAGTGTATTGATGTGGTCGTTGGGACGTGTCCGGCAAAAGCCTGCTAGAGATACAGCAGGATTCATTTCAATCCGTATTGGTCGAGTTTCTTTCGCAGGGTGTTGCGGTTGATTCCCAGTATCCGCGCTGCTCTTAACTGGTTGCCACCGGTGCGTTGAAGGACCGCTTCCAAGAGCGGCTTTTCCACTTCAGCGACGACCATGGCGTGTAGATTCTGGGTTTCAGTGTCTCCAAGTTCGTTGAAGTAAGTGTCCAGCGAACGCCGAACGCAAGCTCGAAGCGGTGGTGTTTTTTCAGGCATCAGTGTGTTTTCGGTCTACGACTTTTTCGAAGAAGGCTCGGACCCATTCGAGTTGCATTAATGGGGTTGAGGCTTCGTTGCATCGGCGGTCAAGCAGATGCCTGGCATCGAGTTTCTCTGCGTACCACTGTACATGTTTTCGGGCGATACGTACCCCCTGCTCTTCGCCATAGAAATCGTAAAGCGCTTCGAGGTGGGTCAGCACCGTCTTGCGCTTATCTGTCAGCGAGGGGTCTCCCGGGTCGGACTGATGTTCGAGCGCGTCCGCGATGCGCTCAAGTAGCCAGGGCTGCCCCTGGGCAGCACGACCAACCATCACGGCATCTGCTCCGGTCGTGCGTAGAACTTGTAGCGCAATCTCGGGTGAATCGATATCGCCATTGGCAATCACTGGAATCGATACCGACGACTTGACCCGGCTGATCGTTTCATAATCGATTGGACCGTGATAACGGCATTCCCGGCTTCGGCCATGGACACTCAGGGCCTGGATGCCGACCTCCTCAGCGATCTGTGCGATGGTCGGGGCGTTTTTAGAGCTGCGGTCCCACCCGGTCCGCATCTTGAGCGTCACCGGTACGGTTGAGGCTGAAACAACAGCTTCAAGGATCTGGCGGACCAGCGACTCATCACGCATCAACGCCGAGCCCACCAGCCGTTTGCAGACTTTCTTGGTTGGACAACCGAGATTGATGTCGATGATGTCGGCCCCCTTGGCGATGTTATGGCGGGCCGCATCAGCCATTTGATCCGGATCTGCGCCCAACAGTTGGACACTAACCGGGCCCGCTTCGCCGTCATGGTTTGTTCGCTGGCGCGATTTGCGCGAGTGCCGCAGTTGCGGAGATGCGCTTACCATTTCGCTGACGGCGAGGGCGGCACCAAAGTGCCTGGCAAGACAGCGATAGGGTTGGTCACTAACGCCCGCCATGGGCGCGGCAATCACTCTGCCCTTTAGTGCCAGGTGGCCTATCGTCAGGCCGCCAGTGGTATCGACGGTGCAGGCGCTCACCGGCATATCAGAACTGCACCGCCCTTGCGGTCACACCGCTTACCACCGGATCGGATTTCGCCAGCACCAATGTCACTACCGCTTCACGTTCACCCTGCAGTTTCCGGGTCTCGTCCGTTACGCCAAATTCCCGCGGTAGATAAGTCCGCCGGCCGACTACTTCACCGACGACGTTGTTAAGTGTGACTTCGACGGCGGGATAATCCTGCACTGTGGTGCTGTGGTTGAGGAGATGGATCCGCAGCACCAGTGCATCGGGTCGGTGCCGATGAAGGTCCATACTGCTTCGGGTCACGCTCACCACAGGGCCTTCTGTCGGTGCCGGCAGTTGGCATCCGGTATAACGACATAACACCCCGAGCGACGGCCTCGTCGCTGCTACGCTGGCAACGGCCTCCAGAAGAGGGAATCGGACCTGAGCAAAAAGGGCAATGACTAGGAGCGCAACACCGGCTAATGGCAGACTTCGCGACATGGGTCGGGTAGATCGTGCCTGAGTTCCGGCGGGTGAACTGACACCGCGGGGCGGGGGGGCATCGTAATCTCCAATGACCAGTGTCGGCTCCTTGCGTTCATGCAGACCCACTGACGAAGAAACTTGCGAGAACCCGTCCTGCTCGGCCGCAAGTGAATCCGCGCCAAAGGCCTCAGCGGAGATTTCTCGAGGCGGGCGGGTCTGACCATCGTACGAGGTCGGCCCATACTCGCTAAGGGGAGGGTCTTGCCGGGAAGACGCGGGATCAACCCCGCGTGCGGGATTGCGAATCTGGTCAACCAAACTCCAGGCGGCATTGAATATCTGGCCGCAGTGGGCACAGTGAAGAAGACCGGAATTGGTCTGCAGCACTTCCTGAGTGACAGACTGGACGGCGTCGCAGGAACTGCAACGGGTCTGAAACAGGGCGGGTGCGACAGTAGCCATCAACAAAACTCAACTTGCGATACGCGACCCGCAAAGACAGGCCCATTCCTCGCGGTGCGACAGATTGAGATTGTACTGCGCAAAGGCCACCTGTACTCGGTCCGTCTGGACAGCAAGAATGCCGCTCAGGATCAAGATGCCGTCCGGGGCCAAGTGGCGCTCCAGGGTCGGTGCGAGATCCATGATGGTCCCGGCAAGAATATTGGCGACCACAATGTCATATTGCTCATGGCCATTGACCTCATCTGGCCTGCATACAGACAGGGCGTCATTCACGCCGTTGAGTACCGCGTTTTCTCCGCTTGCCACCAGCGCTTTAGGGTCCAGATCGACTGCGGTCGCGTCGGCTGCCCCCAAGAGCAGTGCAGCAATGGCTAGCACGCCCGACCCGCACCCCCAGTCGAGCACCGTGCGCCCGCGCAGCATCTGGCGTTCGAGCTGCTGCAAACAGAGTTGGGTGGTCGCGTGGGTGCCTGTTCCAAAAGCGAGCCCTGGCGTGATCACGACCTCGACCCGGTCCTCTGCTTCCGGTAACCGGCTCCAGGGCGGGCACACCCAAAGATGATCACTGATGCGTACCGGGGAAAAGGAAGCGCGTCCCGACAGTTCCCAGTCCTGATCAGCAAAGTGCTCTGCAACCGGCGCTGTGCCGGCCCCGCCCACTGCCATGAGTTGCGCTTTGAGAGTTGGGATATCTGCCTCTGGCGGAAATAGCCCAGAGATGGATTGTAAGGCCCAGCGCGGCTGGTCTGGCACTGCGCCGTCAAACTGCGGGGAGTCGCCAGCGTCGGTGCGCGTGACGGCGAGGGCGCCAAGCACTTCTAGCGTCTCTTCGATCCGACCCGCCGCATCGAGGGCAACGGTGACCGAGATACGCCACCAATGGGTCTGCAACCCTGCTTTCACGATGGAACGCCGTCGCCGGTCAACTGGACAACTGTCTTTCCAGGTAATGGATATCCAGAGGTTGGCGCCGGAAAGCCGCATCGTCGACGATGCGCTGCTGCAGTTGGATGTTCGTGTCGATCCCGTCCACGACCATCTCGCGCAAGGCGCCGCTCATCCGCTGTAGCGCCTGTTCCCGATTTTCTCCGTAGGTGATGACCTTCGCAATCAGCGAATCATAGTAAGGGGGTACACGGTAATCATTGAAGATATGAGAATCCACCCGAACCCCGGGCCCGCCTGGCGGGTGATAGCGGGTAATTGTTCCCGGTGAGGGCATGAAGGTGATGGCGTTTTCGGCGTTGATCCGGCACTCCACCGCATGCCCCTGAAGGCGGATGTCTTTTTGTGTCACGCATAAGGGTTCGCCGGCGGCGATCTTGATCTGCTCGCGGACAATATCGATGCCGGTGATCGCCTCGGTAATCGGGTGTTCCACCTGGAGACGGGTGTTCATTTCGATGAAGAAGAATTCACCGTTTTCGTAAAGGAATTCAAAGGTGCCGGCGCCGCGGTACCCGATCTGCCGACAGGCATTGGCGCAGCGCTCACTCATTTCGGCGCGCATCTCGTCTGGGATGCCTGGTGCCGGCGCCTCTTCCAGAACTTTCTGGTGACGGCGCTGCATCGAACAGTCACGGTCACCCAGTATGACCACTTCTCCCTGTGTGTCGGCAAGCACCTGAAACTCAACATGGCGCGGCTTTTCGAGGTAGCGCTCCATGTATACGGTATCGTTGCCAAAAGCTGCCTGGGCTTCACTGCGGGTCAGTTGCCAGGCGTTGAGCAGCGCGGCTTCGGTGTGCACCACCCGCATGCCTTTGCCCCCGCCACCTGCGGTTGCTTTGATGATGATGGGGTATCCGATATCAGAGGCGATGCGCATGATCTCGTCGGCATTATCCGGCAGGGAGCCGTTGGAGCCGGGGACACAGGGCACACCCGCCTTTTGCATCGCGTCAATCGCCGAGATTTTGTCGCCCATCAGGCGGATCGTCTCGGCGGCCGGTCCGACGAAAATGAAACCACTTTGCTCGACGTGTTCTGCAAAGTCGGCGTTTTCGGCAAGAAATCCGTAACCCGGATGAATCGCGGTGGCGTCTGTGACTTCTGCGGCGGCAATGACGGCCGGGATGTTGAGATAACTGCCAGCGGCTGCAGCGGGCCCGATGCAGACAGATTCCGATGCCAGGCGCACATACTTGGTGTCCGCGTCGGCTTCGGAGTGCAACGCCACCGTGCGGATGCCCAGCTCCCCACAGGCTCTGAGAATCCGCAGCGCGACTTCGCCACGGTTGGCGATCACAAGTTTATCGATCATCAGGAGTGAATCAGCCGCTGTCTTCCTCGATCACAAACAGCGTTTCTCCGTATTCCACGGGATCTCCACTGCTCTTCAGGATTTTCTTGACGACCCCGCTGAATTCGGCATCTACCTGGTTGAAGATCTTCATAGCCTCAATCATGCATAGGGTATCGCCGACGCTCACCCGGCTTCCGATCTCTACATAAGGCTTGGAGTCGGGATTGGGTGAGGCGTAAAAGGTGCCTACCATTGGCGAACACAGGGCGCCAGAGGTCTCATCAGGTTCAGGGATTTCGGAATCAGCGGCAGGAATCGTGGGCTGGGGAATGTAAGTTGGCGCCACATCGGCCGGTGCACTCGACGGCGCGACGGCCGCGGCGAGCACTGGGGCATTGGATGCTACCGAACCCCGGCTCAAGCGGATAGATTCCTCACCCTCGGTAATCTCGATTTCGCTTAGCTGAGATTCCTCGAGCATTTCGATAAGTTTTTTTATTTTGCGAATATCCATGGCGCGTGATTTCAGGTGAGAGTGGTGCGAAAACCCGACTGCTCCAACGCAGCATCTACCGCAGCCGCATAGCCACGCGGTCCAAGCCCGCAGAGGACAGCCTGTGCCAGGTCGGAGAAAAACGACTTCTGGCGAAAGGGTTCCCTCGCATGCACATTGGAAAGGTGAACCTCGATGAACGGAAGCCCGACCGCAGCGAAAGCGTCCCGCAATGCGATGCTGGTATGGGTAAACGCCGCCGGATTGATAACGATGAACCGCGTCCCGTCGGTGCCCGCCAGTTGAACGCGGTCAACGAGTTCGCACTCACTGTTGGATTGGAGCGTCTCAAGACGAGCGCCAACAGCATCACACTGCTCGAGCGCCCGGTGATTGATTTCCTCGAGGGTACACGCACCGTAGACACCTGGTTCCCGCGTACCGAGCAGGTTCAGGTTAGGGCCGTGAAGCAGCAGAATATCGGGCATCGTTAGTTTCCTAGGCTATCCTATATCCTACCATTTTGGAGATTTTATGTACAGATAAAGACATTTATCGACTATATCGATGAAGTTATAGGGTTTTTAAATTATTCCGACCCGACCGTCACGGTAACGATCTCCCTTAGAGAAGATCAGCAAGCCATTGGTCAAGGTCCGAGCCTTGGATTTCTCCAGTTTTCGTGTAACGCAGGCGCCCTTGTC
>JBMUHF010000049.1:0-8384 GCA_050302555.1 Arenicellales bacterium
TGAGAAAATTGGGCCCGTTATCACGAAACCAACCATCGTCTATTGGTATCTCGACACACGTGATGTCGCTGCCCAAAGCCGCCTGCGCCGCCTCCCTGTCCTGCGGATTCACTACCATCGACACGGGTTCGAAACGTGCAATTGTCTTAGCCACTTCTACATAATTTTCACAGGTTGCTTCACTGTTGAAGCCTTCACGGCAAGGCCAGGCCATCCAGCACCGTGCATGAGTCCGCCACTCCGCAGGCATGTAGAAGCCTGCGGATGCGGCATCGGATGAATTAATATTCACAGGTTCGCGAGACGTTTCTATGAGGCGTGCACGCCGCTTCCCTTCACGCGGTACTCGTCTCTGGGCGGGCTGAATACATCAAGCACCCGGGCACCTTCCGGACCGGCTCGAAAAGCATGGATCATGTTCGGCGGGGTACGCCAGAAATCTCCCGCGGACACCGCGACTTCCTCGCCGTTCTGGATACGCACACCACCGCCTTCTAGCAAAACACCCCATTGTTCCTGCGGATGCGAGTGGGCCTCACTTTCACAGCCCGGCTCCAGACGAACGACTGAAAGCATCGCGTGGTCCCCAGGAAATATCCGGGTGGAAACACCCGGAGCAAGATCGCGCAGTATTCCCTGGTCAGAATCGTCAAGATTAAAGAAATTTTCTTTCATGTATTGTCGTCCAGTACGAAATTCATTGGCTCGGGATCTAAAACGTTTGTCGTCTTGTGCACTGGTAATCTTTAGCCTATCGCATCCATCACCCGCTGGGTCATTCCAGCCGTCGACGAGAAAGCCTCCGCACCGCCTTGCAATGCCTGCTCCACGGCCTCTTCAATCAACCGCGCTGCGTCAATACAGGAACTCAATTGATGTTTGCGGCCCAACCAATCGAGCATCATCGCGCCGGACAGAATCGCCGCTGTCGGATTGGCGATACCTTTGCCCACAATGTCAGGTGCGCTGCCATGCGCAGGCTGAAACACGGCACGCGAGTCCCCGATATCTGCCGAAGGTGCAAAGCCCATACCCCCGACCAGTCCTGCTGCAAGGTCAGAGAGGATATCCCCGAACATATTTTCTGTCACCAGCACGTCAAACTCCCAGGGGCGACGGACCAGATCGAGAGCACAGGCGTCAACATACAGGCGCTCTGTTTCGATATCCGTGTGGGTAGCGGCCACCTCATCGAAGACTTTGCGGAAAAAGGCCATTGATGAAAACACATTAGCTTTGTCGACAAGAGTCACTTTTGATTTGCCACCAGCCGATGCCCTGCTCCGTGCCAATTCAAAAGCAAACTCAAAGACCTGTCTGGAGCGTTCGCGGGTAATCACCAGGGTATCCCGCGCCTCACGGTCGGCGATGATTTCTCCTTTGCCACAGGAGGCAAACAAACCCTCCGTGCTTTCCCGGACCAGGACAAAATCAACATCGTCGGCTCGACTGTCCCTCAGGACTAACGGCCCACCGCGCCGGGCCGATACCGGACGCACACCTGCGTAGAGATCGAACCTGAAACGCAGGTCGAGCTGAGGGGTGATTTCAGTTCCGTCTTCATAGCGCACCCTCGGCAGGCCCATTGCCCCGAGAAAAATCGCATCAGCCTCTTCAGCGGCCTGCCAGGATTTGTCCGGCATAGCGACCCCGCTTGCAAGATACTGTTCGGCGCCAGCCGCAAAGTTCTGAAAGTCCAAACTAAACTCACCACTGCGGCGAGACACCGCCCCAAGGATCTCGACAGCCGCCGCCGTCACTTCGGTACCGATGCCGTCTCCGGGCAGGACACAGATTCGCAAAGTATTCTTTAACGGCAAGCAGAAATTCTCTCAATCAAAAATAAAATCACAGCATCGGAAAGGTGTCGACCGCAATCGATCAAGTATATCGTGTGGTTCTCTCTTGGCTGGATCAGGGTTTCCAAAGGGGTTACCGTCGACGTCATGGGGAAACAATCTGATACCATTAATCGACAAGCTTCATAGAAGCACCGACACTCCTATAGCCCATCAAGGTGGTGCCCTGAACTATTTATGAGTTCGACGACAGCGCAAGAAGCCCGGCCCAAACGCCGAAGTGCGGCCGACCGCAAAGCCAAGGCGCAAGCGCGCCTTCAGGGCGGTAACAGCCCCGCGATCCGACCCGGCATGCAGGGCGGGCAGTACCGCCCACTCAATGATGACGACCTCACCCGAATTCATGAGGCGGCGTTGACTATTCTTGAGCACACCGGCATTGGCGACCCCCTTCCTGAACTGCTTGACATCGTCTTGCCGCTGGGCGCCCAGCTGAATGACTACGGCCGACTGTGCTTTCCCAGAAGCATGATTGAAGACATCATCGCTGGAGCTGCCCGGGAATACACGGTGTATGCCAGAGGTTCACGGGCCGGGAAGGACGACATACACTGCAACGGTAATCGGGTTTATTTCTCCAACTCGGGAAGCGCCGTCACGACTCTGGACAGCGACAATCTGCATTACCGCCCGTCTACCATCCTCGATATGTACGACTTTACCCGGCTGGTTGACCGACTAGACAATATTCACATGTCCGGGGATACCGTGATCGGGACCGACGTGACGGATGATTACGAGCACGACATGACCATGGTCTACGCCCTCATGGCGGCGACGGAAAAGCCCCTTTGCCTTTCTTTTCGAAAGCGGGAAAACATCTCCCCGGCGCTCCAGATCTTTGATCTCGCGAGCGGTGGCGAGGGAACTTTTCTAAACAAACCCTCGGTTATTTTCGGCGGATGTCCTATCGTTTCGCCGCTTCGGTTCGGCAAGGAGAACTTGGAAGTCATGATCGATGCGACCCGTCTGGGTCTGGTCAGCGATATTGCCGTGGCACCCCAGTCCGGTGCAACAGCGCCCGCGACGCTTGCCGGTATCCTCGCCCAAGTCGTTGCGGAGACCCTTTCCTGCCTCGCTGTAGTCAACCTGATCCGGCCAGGGTGTCCTGTCACTTTTGCCACCTGGCCCTTTGTTACCGACCTCAGGACTGGATCGTTTACCGGCGGGAGCGGAGAGCAGGCCTTGCTTGCCGCGGCGGCGATTCAGGTCGGCAACTATTACGATCTGCCCAACAGTGTCGGTGCCGGAATGACTGACTCCAAGATCCCAGATGCGCAATATGGCTATGAGAAGGGTTTGACCATAGCGCTCGCTGCGCTCTCCGGGGCGAACCGCGTCTGCGAAGTCGGAGGAATGATGGGGAGTCTGATGGGCTGCAGTTTTGAGTCCATGGTAATAGACAACGAAGCCGTCGGCATGATTCAGCGGACAGTTCGAGGAATTGAAATCTCCGATGACACGCTATCGGTAGAGACCATCCACCAGTGCGCTGTTGATCCCGGACACTTTTTGGGTAATGAACAGACTTTAAGCGTGATGGAAAGCGAATATGTCTACCCCAGCCTGATGGATCGCGCGCCTGCCGATCAATGGGAGGCCGAGGGGGCTCTGGATCTATTCGAACGCAGCCGAATAGCCAGTCGCGAAATACTCGCGACCCACTACCCCAATTACTTCAGCCAAGAGGCCGATGCCCAAATCCGCGCGAAGTTTCCGATCAGAATCTCGAGCGACGACATGCGCCCTGAAAGCAGGCGCTGGAGTACATAAACTACTCGGGTAGCATTTCTCCCGATCCGCCAAATTCCTCCGGGAAATCCTTGAACTTGGGCAACCCATCTTTCATGGGCATGATGGTGCTTTCGTAATTCAAATGAAGCGCTGGCTTAAATTCCAAACCTTCAACCAGTCCAGCGTAGACGTCCACCACACCCAGAGGCCCAGCGACATGATAGAGGTGGCCGCCGCAGGTTTTGCACCAGGCCCGCTCGTTGCCCTCTGAACTGGTATAGCTTTCTATCTGTTCTTCGCCTGCACTGACGGTCATCTTGTCGATCGGCCAGACCGCAAGGCCGTTTACAGGACTTGCTGACCAGGCCCGGCAAACCTTGCAATGACAGATTCCCATTGCCATAGGATCACCCTCAACCTCGACAGAAACAACACCACACATACATTTCGCTGTGTAACTGGACATCACTTTTCCTCCTTAGCCTGTTGTTGCCTTGACGGACATGCCTGACTTCTAGTCTGATCTTGCGATCCACCTCTACCCCAATCGTATCATCCTAATGCGACGGCCCAAATAACAATCAGCACCGTCAGGATACTGAGGCCGCGCATCAGCCACCGCTCCGCAGGGCGGCCCCCTACTGCAGCCACTACCATTGCCCCTCCGGCACACCACAGACTGTGAAAAACCACCTGTACTGCTAGGAAAGTCAAACTGATGATCACAGCCTGGGGGATGAGCGGCTGGGCGCTATCGGTGAACTGTGCGTAGGCAAAAACCAGCATGGCCCATGCCTTGGGATTCAGCGGATGCACCGCCAACCCTTTCCAGAATGATTCTGGCTGCCGTAGTTCACGCCCCGCCATCAGGAATCCCGACATCCTTAAAGCAAGCCAGGCAAGATAGGCTACGCACACTACTTTGAGTGCCACCAAAATCCGGAAGTCATAAGAAAGCAATTCCCACAGTCCGAGCGCGAGCAGAATATTCAGCAGCAGTTTTCCAAGTGCGACGCCTGCCACAAAAGGCAGGCTTCGCCAGAATCCGAAGTTGGCGCCCGAGGTCATTAGCAGCATGTTGGCAGGTCCTGGAGTACCCACCATGAAAACCACAAACAGCAGAAAAGCCGCAAAATCGATCATAGATTGTGGTCTCGCTTGTAGTCGCTTGATGCTGATAAGGCAGGTTAATATCTTACTGTGTTTTCTTGTCTCTGCTGCGAAACTCAACATTGGCCAACAATCCGCCCTCCCGAATCCAGGTCATTGACCGCGCTGCCGGACTTCTGGATGCTATTGCCCGTTACCGCAGACCTGTCAGCCTAAAAATCCTGATCGCCGAGACAGGTCTGCACGCAAGCACTGCTCATCGTATTCTGGGGTCCCTGATCCAGAACGGACTGGTGGAAAAAGATAATGACAACCATTACCGGCTTGGGCTGCGACTGGTCCAGTTAGGGACACGCCTGCACAGCACCCTTGATCTGCGGGCAATCGCCTTGCCAATCATGGAGCAGTTACGTGATGAGTTTCACGAAACCGTGAATCTCAGTATTCGCGAGGGAGATCAAGTGGTCTACATTGAACGTGTCACGCCGAACCGGATGATGCATGTCCATCAAGTGGTCGGCAGCCGAGCGCCACTGCATGTAACCGCCGTGGGCAAACTGATGCTCGGCGCTGCCGGTCGGGAAGGCTGTATCGCTTATGCCGCGCGCACTAACCTGCCGGCATATACCGGTAACACCATCACTTCGATCGACCACCTGGTGAGCGAGTCCGTCTGCGCTTTAAAGGAAGGTTATGCACTGGATAACGAAGAGGCTGAGATCGGTGTAGGCTGTATCGGCGCTCTGCTCTATGACGGCGCGGGCCAGGTCGCTGCCGGACTTTCGGTTTCTGCACCCATCGAACGACGAAACATCACTTGGGCAAAAACTCTGATCGGTGCAAGCCAAAGTATCTCGCAATCCCTGGGCGCCCAGTAAGTTGCGAAGACTATAAGGACAATGTTTTCACATTGTGGGATTTTCCACCGCAATGTAGGAAGCGAAGGTATGATCACACCTTCTTTCTTAAAGGTTTTTTGCCAAGAATTTCGCTGTGAGCTACCGAACACCCCTACACGGTCTAAGCATCGATAACGATCTGCTTACCCTGATTAACAATCAGGCATTACCGGAAACCGGAATCGATCCCGATACTTTCTGGTCGGGCTTTGCCCAGATCATTCGAGATTTGACATCGAAAAACCGCGCGCTTCTGGCGCGACGTGAAGCACTTGAAGCCGCAATCGACGAGTGGCACAAGGAACATCGCGACAAACCACACGATTCCGATACCTATCGCGCATTTCTTATCGATATCGGTTATCTCGCGCCTGAAGGACCCGACTTCAGTGCCACCACGCGCGATGTGGACGATGAAATTACGACCATTCCCGGGCCGCAACTGGTTGTGCCGGTCAACAACGCCCGCTACGCCATCAACGCCACAAATGCCCGCTGGGGCTCACTCTACGATGCGTTGTATGGTACAGACGTCATCAGTGATGAAGCGGGAGCACTAACCAGCGGCAAGTACAGCGCGGAACGGGGCAGCCGTGTTGTGGCTTTCGCTAATAATTTTCTGGACCAAACGGTGCCCTTTAATGGCGCCTCCTACAGTGAGATTTCCGGCTTCATCGTCGAGCACGGTGAACTCAAAGCAAAGCTCGCCGATGGTGCCGTGATCTCCCTTCATAACCCGACCGACTTTGCCGGTTACCGTGGGGAAGCTCTGGATCCTGATTCTGTTCTGCTTCGCAATCATCGATTACACATTGAACTCGTTATTGATCCAGCTCATCCAGTCGGGGCAAAGAGCGCTTGTGGCATCAGTGATGTGATTCTCGAGTCCGCGATTACCGTGATTCAGGATTGTGAGGATTCCGTGGCTGCCGTGGATGGCCCCGATAAGACAAAGGTGTACGCCAACTGGTTGGGACTGATGCGTGGCACCCTGTCGACAATGGTCTCCAAGGGTGATCAAACTTTTGAACGGTGCCTCAATCCCGACCGCGAGTATTCAGCACCTGATGGCTCTAGCCTTGTGCTGCCAGGCCGCGCCCTCATGTTGGTCCGAAATGTTGGCCATCTAATGACCAATCCGGCAATTCTTGATGGCGATGGGGATGAGGTATTTGAGGGCATCATGGACGCTGTTATCACAGCGCTGATAGCCCTGCATGATCTCAATGACCCCGCCAAGCGCAACTCCCGTAGCGGCGCGATGTATGTGGTTAAGCCAAAGATGCATGGCCCGGAAGAATCTGCATTTTGCGTTGAACTCTTTGAACGGACAGAGCAGTTGCTAAACATGACGCCCGGTACCATGAAAATCGGCATCATGGATGAGGAACGCCGCACAACCGTCAATCTCAAAGAATGTATTCGAGCAGCTTCCGAACGCGTCATCTTTATCAATACGGGATTTCTTGACCGTACTGGTGATGAGATCCATACCTCCATGGAAGCTGGCCCCATGATCCGGAAGGCAGAGATGAAAGCTCACCCCTGGATCAAGGCCTATGAAGATTGGAACGTGGACGTAGGCCTGAAGTGCGGCCTGCCGGGTCACGCCCAGATCGGCAAAGGCATGTGGCCAATGCCGGATGAAATGGCCGCCATGATGAAGGCCAAGGGAGATCATCCCCGCGCAGGAGCAAATACTGCCTGGGTTCCCTCACCGACCGCCGCAACCCTGCATGCCATGCATTATCACGAAACCGATGTGCTCGCGAGACAGGATGAATTGAAAGGGCGGCCCCATGCGAGTCTGGCTGATATCCTGAAAATTCCTGTAAGCCCTAATCCGAACTGGTCCGATGACGAGATTCAAGAAGAGATTGATAACAACTGCCAGGGGATTCTGGGCTATGTGGTTCGTTGGATAGACCAAGGTGTGGGCTGCTCAAAAGTGCCAGACATCCGTGATATTGGCCTAATGGAAGACCGCGCTACCCTTCGAATCTCAAGTCAGCACATCGCCAACTGGCTTCACCACGGGATTGTTACTAAAAGTGAAGTGATGGCGTCACTCAAGCGGATGGCCGCGGTAGTCGACGGCCAGAACGCTGGCGATACCCAGTATCAACCGATGGCGCCGGAATGTAGCGGTGTTGCTTTTGAAGCAGCTTGCGATCTTATTTTCCGGGGGCGGGAGGTCTGTAACGGTTACACGGAGCCACCGCTTCATCAACGTCGACTCCAGAAGAAATTGGTCTAAAGCGGCAGTAGCGTCCCAGAGGGACGTGACACTGCATTCGGCCTGGCAAGGTCGCTAACCAAACGGGTCGTAGCGAATATCCGAGACTGGCACCCCTGCCCCAAGCATCAAGGCCAGGGACCCCGTCAGCATTGCCGGCGGTCCACCTAGGAATGCGAGGCGATTTTCAAACGCACCCTCTCCCAAACGTTCAGCAACCTCGTGCACGAAACCCTGATGCATATCGAGACCATCAATCTGATCAGAGACGTCCCTCGCCGAATCTTCTTCGGAGACTGCGAGATGAATAGAGACGTTGTCCGGAGCACTATCTCTGACCCGCTTCAACTCTTCTAGAAAAAAGAAATCTTCCCGCTGGCGCACGCCAAACACCATAAAAAGCTTGTGACGTTGGAAATGATCGATAGCGACTGCCTGATCAAGAACCGACATGATGCCGGCGATGCCGGAGCCGCCCACCAGACAGACCAAGTCGCGCGCCTCACCAGGATCAAATGTCGCAAGCCCCATTGGACCGAAAACATC
>JBMUHF010000050.1:0-2951 GCA_050302555.1 Arenicellales bacterium
CGGCAGCGCGCCCGACCGCCCCTCCTGCAAGCGTTACCTCCGCCTCCAGTGTTGGAAACCCTCTGGAATCAAGAATCTCCCGGGCCAAAACTTCTGTAACCAGTAATGATTGAGTGGTGTTCATGAACAAGTTTTCAGCGCTACTGCGGGAGAGGATTAAGATTCAAATGAATGAGTTTGTTTTGAGACCAAATCAATTCTCAAAAGGTCTTCCAGTAATGGCTGGAGTTGATCGAGCGGCCAAGCGTTGGGTCCGTCGCTGAGAGCGACTGAAGGATCAACATGGGTTTCCATGAAAACCCCGGCAACTCCTGCCGCCACTGCCGCGCGCGCCAGTAGTGGTACGAATTCCCGTTGTCCGTCGGAGCGGTCCCCACCCGCCCCAGGCAATTGAACCGAGTGCGTTGCATCGAAGATCACGGGATATCCGAGCGCCCCCATGATCTGAAGGGCACGCATATCTACCACGAGGTTGTGATACCCGAAGGTGCTACCGCGCTCGCACAGAAAAATCTCGTTGCCACCCGCGGCCCGGGCTTTCTCAGCAACTGTTTGCATCTCCTGAGGCGCCATGAACTGACCTTTTTTGATATTGACCGGCCGTCCTGTCTTTGCGGCGGCGGTGATGAGATCTGTCTGTCGACAAAGAAACGCGGGTGTCTGAATCATGTCGACGACTTCACCTGCAAGGGTCGCTTGCTCCGGTGTGTGCACATCCGTCAGTACCGGCAGGCCGGTTTCTGACCGCACTTCTTCTAGAATCTTAAGACCCGAATCAAGCCCTGGACCTCGAAAAGAGGCTCCGGACGACCGGTTCCCTTTATCGAAGGACGACTTGTAGATAAGCAGAACATCAAGCGTTGCCGCTATCGTTGCGAGGCGATCTGCGGTCGACAGTGCGTTTTCGCGGCTCTCTATCACGCAAGGGCCAGCGATAACGAAAAGCGCTTGTTTTTGGTCTGTAGGCGCTGGAAACAGGCTCACGCTGAGGCCGCCTTGGGCGTCGGGCGGTCTTCTCGGTCGTGGCGTTTACGTGCAGCCGCTACAAATTCGGAAAAGAGCGGATGTCCATCACGGGGAGTTGAATTGAACTCAGGGTGAAACTGGCATGCAACAAACCAGGGGTGAGAGGGAATCTCGATCATTTCAACGAGGTCATCCGCTGATCGTCCCGACACTTTAAGGCCGCCTTCTTCTAAACGCGTGCGATAACGATTGTTTACTTCGTATCGATGTCGATGTCGCTCGGAAACCATCTCTTGACCGTAAATCCGCGCGCACAATGAATTCGGCGTCAGAGTCGCTTCCTGCGCTCCGAGGCGCATGGTCCCCCCGAGGTCATCGTCATCGCCCCGCTCCATGACCTCGCCGTCGCCCTCAGTCCACTCTGTTACGAGCGCAACCACGGGAAAATTGCCGCCGTCAGCAAATTCTGTGCTGTAGGCTCCGTCCATGCCTACGACATGCCGGGCAAACTCAATCACCGCGATCTGGAGGCCAAGGCAAATCCCAAGATAAGGTACGCCGGTTGTTCGGGCAAAATGCGCCGCGTGGATCATCCCTTCCGTTCCTCGGACACCAAAGCCTCCCGGAATCAAGATGGCATCGGCACCAGATAGCGCCACACTTGCCTCCTCGAACGTGGTCAACTGCTCAGCATCAACGTATTCGACCACCGGGCGAACGCGATTCCGAATACCGGCATGCACAATGGCCTCCGAAAGGGACTTATAGGATTCGGTCAGGGATACATACTTGCCGACCATCGCGATGGTGACCTCTGTTTCAGGCTCGCTCATGATACTGACCACATCATCCCACTCGCTCAGGTCAGAGTTCTTGCCCCTGAGGCCAAGATGCTTTACGACGGCATCATCAAGACCCTGATCATGATAACGGCGAGGAATTGAGTAAATGTTTTCCACATCTTCGGCGGAAATGACCGACTTTTCTTCAACGTTTGTGAAAAGGGAAATCTTCCGCCGAGCATCCGCCGGTAATGGGTCCTGAGCCCGACATAGCACGATATCTGGCTGGATACCGATACTGCGCAACTCCTTCACCGAATGCTGCGTAGGCTTGGTTTTAATTTCGCCAGCGGTATGAAGCGCTGGCACGAGGGTCAGGTGAAGAAAAATCGTATTCTCCCGGCCCAATTCAATCCGCATCTGTCGGATTGCTTCCAGAAACGGAAGGGACTCGATATCGCCGACAGTTCCACCGATCTCGACGAGGCAGACATCATGGCCCTCCCCCGCGACACCGATTGACTCCTTGATTTCATTTGTAATATGGGGGATGACCTGAACCGTCCCACCTAGAAACTCACCCCGTCGCTCTTTCCGTATTACGCGCTCGTAGATCTGACCTGTCGTGAAGTTATTCTTCTTTCCCATTCTGTTGCGTACAAAGCGCTCGTAGTGCCCTAAATCCAGATCAGTCTCAGCGCCATCATCAGTCACAAAGACCTCGCCATGCTGGAACGGGCTCATTGTGCCCGGGTCCACGTTGATATATGGGTCGAGCTTGACCAGGGTGACCGTCAGACCTCTTGCCTCAAGGAGCGCGCCAAGCGAGGCGGCCGAGAGGCCTTTACCGAGCGAAGAGACAACGCCTCCGGTAATGAAGGCGAATTTGGGAGTGGTACCGTCGGACATTTTTCCTCTTGATCTGGCGTGATCTAAGCGGGCGAAAACAGATGAGAAAGCATTTAAGCCTGCTCTCCCGCCCGCAACACCCGACGGCCGGTTAGGATATCAGACCCACTCCCTGGATACAATTGGAGTAGCACACTAATCACCAGGTTTTCTCAGATCGCGTAGGCGAATTTCAACTCCTACCTCCCCGGCGCGAGCCCGGCAGGATTCCTCAACTAGGACCTGCGGCATACCGGCAAACTCGCCGTTAACAAAGATAAGCGGAATCCGCTCTCGCTCCCAAGGCGGCACAGA
>JBMUHF010000051.1:0-3839 GCA_050302555.1 Arenicellales bacterium
ATACAGAACTCTTACCCTTTAACTATCGCCCATGGGGCGTGTTGGAGCACCTATCATGAAAGTCTATTACGATGGCGACGCCGATTTGGGCATCATTTCTGGAAAGACTGTAGCCGTAATCGGTTATGGCTCACAGGGCCATGCCCATGCGAATAATCTCCGCGACAGCGGCGTGGATGTGGTGGTCGGACTGCGAGAAGATTCTTCATCCCGTGAGAAGGCGATGAACTCGGGTCTGCGCGTTGATACCGTCGCTGCCGCAGTAGCAGCAGCCGATGTGGTCATGATGCTGGTGCCCGACGAATTGGCCGCTGATCTCTATGAGAGCGAGGTTTCCGAGAATTTGAAGTCCGGCGCCGCGTTGGCATTTGCGCACGGCTTTAATGTGCATTTTGGTTTCATTGAGCCAGACAGTTCCGTCGATGTGATCATGATTGCGCCGAAAGGCCCTGGACACCTTGTGCGTTCCACCTACACTGAAGGAGGAGGCGTGCCATGTCTAATCGCCATTGAACAGAACGCAAGTGGTACCGCGCGGGAAACTGCGTTGTCCTATGCGAGCGCAATTGGTGGGGGAAGGGCTGGGGTTATCGAAACGACCTACAAAGAAGAGACTGAGACTGATCTTTTTGGAGAGCAGACTGTGCTTTGCGGAGGCCTGACGTCTTTGATCCAAGCGGGATTCGAAACCCTGGTGGAGGCGGGCTACGCTCCGGAGATGGCATATTTCGAGTGTCTGCATGAAACAAAGTTGATCGTTGACTTAATTTACGAAGGCGGAATCGCGAACATGCGGTATTCGATTTCCAATACTGCTGAGTACGGCGATGTCACTCGTGGCCCTCGGATCGTGACGCCAGAGGTGAAGGCGCAGATGAAAAAGATTCTGAGTGAAATTCAATCAGGCGAGTTCGCCCGTCAGTGGATGGAGGAAAGCCGGTCCGGGGGCGCCAACTTCCAGAACCTTCGTCAGAAAGGACGAGAACATCAGATTGAGGCTGTGGGGGAAGGGTTAAGAGCGATGATGCCCTGGATCCAGAAAGGTAAACTGGTCGACAAGTCGCGCAACTGAACTATAGCCAGGCCTGTTGCTATTCCGACTGGTTAGCATGACGCATCCAATCGTAGCGCGGGAGGGTTGGGAGCGAATTGTTTTCGCATTCGTGCTTGCGGGTGCTGTCCATTTCCTGGGCGGGATGTGGATCGCTGCCGTCTTCTGGATCGTAGCGTTGCTGGTCTTGCAGTTTTTTCGAGACCCGCCGCGTTCTATCCCGGATCTTCCCGGTTGCGTGGTGTCTCCCGCGCATGGTCAGGTCGTAGCAATCCAGCCAGATCAGGATCCGTTTTCAGGATCGCCGAGTACTCGGATCAGTATCTTCATGAACGTTTTTTCGGTCCACTCAAACCGGATACCGGTGGCGGGCCAGATAGTCGCCCGCAAGTATTTTCCGGGCCGGTTCTTGAATGCAGCGCTTGAGAAGGCATCATCACAGAATGAGCGTTGCGCGGTGCAGATTGAGACGGAGCAAGGAAGGCAGGTGAGTTGTGTCCAGATTGCAGGATGGGTTGCCCGGCGGGTATTGACGTACGTCGATGTCGGCGATTCGGTCACACGGGGGCAGCGATACGGGTTCATCAGATTTGGCTCAAGGGTGGACGTATATCTGCCGTCCGATTCTGAAATTGTCGTTAAGGCCGGAAAATGGGTGTTGTCCGGAAGTGATATTATTGCGCGCATAAGAAACTACTCCCATTAGCATGCCCCAAATTCACAAGGTCACGCCGTTGGAGTCTCGCGACAAGCCCGCCAAGGGTATTTATATCCTTCCGAACCTGTTTACCACTGCGAGTCTTTTCGCAGCCTTTTACGCGATTGTTCAATCAACCGTTGGAAATTTTTCCAATGCAGCTATTGCGGTGATCGTGGCGGCAGTGCTCGATATGCTAGACGGACGTGTTGCGCGGATGACCAACACGGCGAGCGACTTTGGCAAAGAGTATGACTCACTTGTCGATCTGGTCGCATTTGGGCTGGCACCGGCACTGATTCTTTTTGAATGGGGGCTTCAGGCGCTGGGCAAAGGTGGCTGGTTGGTAGCGTTTACTTACGTCGCAACCACCGCGCTCCGACTGGCTCGGTTCAATACGCAAGAGATTATCAGCAAGCGTTATTTTCAAGGATTACCGTGTCCTGCTGCCGCAGTCTTGTTGGCAGCTGCTGTGTGGACCGCTGAGAGTTATCTACTGTCCAGTACAGCTTATATTGTGATGGGATTCATTCTGATGGGATTGCTCGCCTTCGCAATGGTCAGCGCTGTCCCGTATCGTAGTTTTAAGGACTTTGACCTGAAACATCGGGTACCTTTTGTAGCAGTGCTGGCGTTGGTTCTGGTGTTCGTGCTGATCTCCTTCGATCCCCCTGCGGTTCTTTTTTCAATTTTTACCGCTTACGCGGTCTCAGGGGGCGTGAGTTGGTTCTTATTGCGTAAAGCTGGTGAGAGCGTATTTGAGGCGCCTGCTGAGGAGTCAAAGGCTCCCAGCACGAAAGCTTCCGAGAGCCAGGCATCTGGTAATTTCCCTGGCTAGGAACGGCGCCTTATCGCAGGTGAAAGGCTTTTGCCTGGGTCTTACTCCAGCGCTATACTTAACTCCATGACGATTCCCCCAACTATTGGTCAGGCCTGCGTTGCTCAGGCTATTCCCAGACGCCAGCAGCCCCGACTTCTTTCTGGACTGCTGGGTCTGCTGCGCCTGCCGGCGCAATAACTCTTACTTTCCTCACCAGACACCACCACACCTCGATCAGCCCGCTGGGCGGGTCAGGCGATTCCAGAAGTGTTGATTCGTGGAGAACAAGAATGAAAGACCAGCTTTATATCTTTGATACGACTTTGCGTGATGGCGAGCAAAGTCCGGGAGCCTCGATGACTGCGGCGGAGAAGATCCGTATAGCTCGACAATTGGAAAAACTACGGGTAGACGTTATCGAAGCGGGGTTTCCCGCCGCCAGCCCAGGTGACTCAGAGGCGGTCAAGATGGTCGCCAAGGAGATCTCCGACAGTCGAATCTGCGCCCTGGCAAGAGCAAACCCAGGCGATGTCGAAAAAGCCGCAGACGCAGTTAGGGGCGCAAACGCGCCAAGGATCCACACTTTTATTGCTACCTCGCCAATCCACATGAAGGCCAAGTTGCGGATGTCGCCCGAAGATGTGCTGGAAAAGGCGGTACAGGCTGTCCGCCAGGCAAGGGATGCTGTCGAAGACGTTGAGTTCTCAGCGGAAGATGCCGGTCGGTCCGACGAGGACTTTCTCTGCAGGATCTTCGAGGCCGTAATCGATGCGGGCGCTCGGACGGTAAATATTCCTGACACGGTGGGCTACACGATGCCGCATCAGTTTGGCGACATGTTCGCTCGACTGATGAACCGAATTCCCAACGCAGACCAGGCAATCTTTTCGGTACATTGCCACAATGATCTTGGGGTCGCTGTCGCAAATTCGCTCGCGGCTGTCCAAGCGGGCGCTCGGCAGGTGGAGTGCACGATTAACGGACTGGGCGAACGTGCGGGCAACGCCTCATTGGAAGAGGTTGTTATGGCGGTTCGTACGCGACAGGATGTCTTCTCATGCGACACCGCCATTGATGCCACCCAGATTCTTCCTGCCAGTCGGATGGTCTCGAGCGTTACCGGGTTCCCCGTCCAACCGAACAAGGCGATCGTCGGCGCCAATGCTTTCGCCCACGAGGCCGGGATTCACCAAGATGGCGTCCTTAAACAGCGCGATACTTATGAGATCATGCGTGCCGAAGATGTCGGTTGGTCCGCCAACCAGATTGTT
>JBMUHF010000052.1:0-7484 GCA_050302555.1 Arenicellales bacterium
GACGACCCAGCATCCCTTCTCCAGATTGGATTGTCGATCAGAGATTTCGGTATTGCGAGAGTCATTAATGTGCCTGACGTACCCGGCACAGTCGCAAAGGTCGCTCAGCGCTTCGGTGTTGTACATCGAAACAATTATGGCGAAGTCTTTGATGTAAAAAGTAATGCTTATATGGCGCTGGGATCCAACACCGGAAAATACCTTGGCCCCCACACCGACGAAAGTTACCGGCACGCAGCGCCCGGGATTACATTTTTTCACTGCCTGATCCCATCAGCTGGAGGTGGAGGCGCGAGCATCCTGGTTGATGGGTTCAACGCCGCAGAGCATTTGCGAAAATGTGCCCCAGACCTCTTTGGGATACTTACCGATGTTCCTGTTTTCTTTCAGCGACGATCTCTGCCAGAAGAAGACATGCAATCGCACCGGAGGATGATCACGCTCGATATTGACGGAGAGGTAGAAGGCATTCGCTTTACCGATCGGACCCTCCCGCCACAGGATCTGCCCGACCACCTGATGGAGAAAACCTACCAGGCCATCAAGGCATTTTGGAACATCGTCAACGCCGACAATATGAAAGTTGAATACCCTATGGAATCTGGTGATTTGCATATCTTTGACAATCAGAGAGTTCTGCACGGCCGGACCGGGTTTAACCCTGGCCAGGGTGAGCGGCATCTGCAACAGTGCTCAGTCAACCGGGATGAATTTCACAATACCCTTAGAACACTGGCAGTTCGTCTTGATCACCCAGCCCAAATGGAGACGATGGCCGGAGGCGCCATAGGGTAGACATCGGGTATAACCATCAACTATATAAAAGACACGGGCCTCAGCCTTAATAAAAGATATGAACTACGACTTGTTTTCTCTCGGTGACGTCACGCTGCAAAGCGGACAGGTCCTGCCCGGGGCGAAGCTCGCCTATAAGACCTATGGCTCTTTGAATGCCGACCGAACCAATGCCGTCTTGCTGCCGACTTTCTATACAGGGACCCATATTCGAAACGAGGCTTTCTTTGGTCCAGGCCGTGCGATCGATCCCGAAAAACACTTCATTGTCTCCATTAACATGTTTGGTAATGGACTCTCTTCCTCGCCGAGCAACACCCAGGCGCCTGCTGATGGGGGCCACTTCCCGCTGGTGACACTCAGTGACAATGTAACCTGCCAGAGGGCGCTACTGGAAAATGTCTTCGGTATCGAAAGGCTTCTACTGGTCTACGGGTGGTCCATGGGGGGATGCCAGACATTTCAGTGGGCGGCACAATATCCTGAGCGAGTGGAAAATGCGCTCCCCTTCTGTGCTTCGGCGCGGACGTCACCACATAACGGCGTTTTTTTAGAAGGCGTAAAAGCTGCGTTGACCGCTGACGCCGCCTTCATGGGCGGCTTTTATGAATCTCCCCCGGAGACAGGACTCAAAGCCTTTGCTAGGGTTTATGCGGGCTGGGCATTCTCACAAACCTGGTATCGTGAGCGTCTGCACAGGGCGCTAGGCTTTGAAACCGCAGAAGATGTGTTGCTGGACTGGGAGCAAGATCACCTCGACTGGGACGCCAATGATCTTCTGGCGATGCTTGCCTCCTGGCAGAACGGCGACATCAGCAGTAATGATCTTTATCAGAATAATTTTCACAAGGCGCTTAAGAACATCCGTGCCAAAACCATTATCATCGCTTGTGACAATGATCTTTACTTCCCACCGGCGGATAATGCACTGGAAGTCACTCATATTGAAAATGGTGAACTGCGGGTTTATGAGTCGCCCTGGGGGCACTGTGTCGCCTCTGGTGATAATGACCCGACGTTTCAGGATTTTCTTGACCAGGCCATTACTGATCTCATCGGCTGACTGAACGCATGACCTCTTCTATTCAGGATCGCACCCAATATGGCCCGTACTGTGGCTATCACCAGAACTCGGAAGGCGGGTCGCTTAAGGATCTGACCGAGGTGGGCCCCGGTACACCGAACGGCGAACTTCTAAGACGTTACTGGCATCCTGTCTCTATTGCGAGTGACGTGGGCGAGCTGCCAAAACTGATTCAGATTCTTGGCGAAGAACTGGTGCTGTTCAAAGACCTTTCCGGCAACTATGGACTGGTTCACAAGAAGTGTCCGCATCGCCGAGCATCACTGGAATTTGGCCACTGCCAACCGCGCGGCATACGCTGCTGTTACCACGGTTGGGTGTTTGATGTTGATGGCACGATCCTGGAGATCCCAGGAGAACCCGATGGATCTGAACATGTCCGTCACGCAGTTGAGCATGTGCGCCTTGGTGCATATCCAGTGAGAGAGTTCAGAGGATTGTTGTTTGCCTATCTAGGCCCACCGCAACATACCCCCGAGTTCCCTTTCTACGATACCTATGAAATTCCAGATATGGTGATGACCCCCTATGCAGTTCCGTTTAACTGCAACTGGATACAGGTGTTAGACGCAATTGTGGATCCGGTTCATACGGCCTTTCTTCATGAATCCCAGTTCTCGGACGGATTCGGCAAACTGGGTGCAATTGAGTTCTATCAACGGGACAAACTCCGATTTCTCGGCACGGCTTCCCGGCGCGTCGGTGACAACATCTGGGTCCGGGTCAACGAGCTCATCCTGCCGAACTTCACGCAGGCGGGTGCGGCATTTGCCTGTGATGGTACCCGGCTCCGCCATTTTGGACGTAGTGCATTTACGCGCTGGGTGGTTCCTTTGAATGACCGATCCACGATGGCGTTTGCCTGGGGCAACTTTGGTGAGCGTGCCGATCCGCCCGAATACAACACCCTCGAGGGCATGCAGCGAATTGAACAGGGCGAGATTCTCGACCGCACCTACGAAGAGCGCCAAAGACGCCCAGGAGATGTTGAGGCTGTCGAAGGTATGGGCGCGATTGCCGACCAGGAGAAAGAGTTCCTCCTGCCAGGTGACAAAGGAGTCAGTCTCTACCGCCGTCAATTGCGTCAACTTGCCCGAAATCTGGAAAAAGGTCAGGCGCCACCACAGCCGACAGATCTTGGTGATGACTTCATTCCCACCTATGGCAGCGACACGGTACTACACAAGCCCTTGCCCCCGGATCAGGATGATCAGCAACTCCTGCGTGAGACCGGGAACAAAGTCATGGATATTCTTTTTGATTCCGATGAAGGTCCGGCGCCTGATCGGGACAGCAGGATCATTGCGCAACTTCAGCAGTTAGGGTGAATTCGATGTTCCACGTTCATATTAAAAACAACCATCACAGGATCGATACCTTTCCCAATACTGCCGAGGGCGAGGAAGTCTTCACCATTACTCAGGAACGTTTTGATACCGTTGCATCGGCGCATCCGGAAGTGGCTGCGCAGACTAAAGTATCCATCGACTGGGATACCGACAACTTCGATCACTATATGGCGACCGCGGATGTTCTGGTCACCTGGGATCTCCCAACAGAGAATCTTGCCAAGGTTGCGCCCCGCCTCAAGTGGATCCACATCATTGGAGCCGGTGTTGAGCACCTGACGCCGATGGATTGGCTGCCCCCTGGGGTCACCTTAACGAACAACAAAGGCGTTCACGCTGACAAAGGTGGTGAATTCGGCATCATGAGCATCCTGATGCTGCACAACCACCTACCCAGAATCATCACCCATCAGAATCATGCCAGGTACGACTCACTTTATTCCACACCCATCAAAGGAAAGACCCTCGTGCTTATCGGCACCGGGAGCATCGGACGGGCTGTTGCCAAGCACGCGCAGGCTCTGGGAATCCATGTTATCGGAGTATCCCGACATGGAAAGCCTCTGCCGGAACTGGATGAAGCAGTTGCGGTGAATGAACTTGATCGTGTTCTGCCCCGGGGCGATTTTGTCTTTGTCGTTACACCGCTCACTCAGGAAACCACCAATCTGCTGAGCGCCAACCGCCTTGCTTTGATGAAACCCGGCGCTGGACTGGTCAATATCGGACGTGCTGCGGTAGTCGACTACGATGCGCTTGTGGAAGGTCTGAATTCCGGGGCGATCGGGGGTGCGGTCCTTGATGTCTTTGATCCTGAACCCCTGCCGCCTGAATCGAATTTGTGGTCCCAGCCGAATCTGGTGATTACACCCCACGTCTCCGCTGACGACGGCAACGCGTATGTCCCGTTGACGCTGGATGTGTTTTTCAACAATATGCGCAGACTGATCAACGGTGAGGCTCTCGAAAACCAGGTCAACACGACGCTTGGCTATTGAGAAAGCGGTCCGCGCTACCCCCTAACGGCATCCTGCCGCAAATCGGCTTAAGATTGCGACTGAAGCGAAGCCATGCTCGTGTGTGAATGAGTCGATGAGTAAAAGGAACTGAAACAATATGATTATCGGATTTTTAGGCACGGGCGTGATCACCGAAGCCATCATACGCGGCCTTTATGATACTGCGGACTATGACAACACCATTTTGGTATCGAAACGTTCAGCCGCCCGATCTGCGCAATTGGCTAGCGACTACCCAAAGGTTCGCGTAGTCGAGGATAACAGGCAACTAACTGAAGAGAGCGACTGGATCATTGTTTCCGTGTTACCCGGACAAGTGTGTGATGTCCTGTCAGAAATTAATTGCCGAGCAGAGCAAAAGATTATCAGCCTCGCTGCCGGCGTTTCGCTTGAACAATTGCATACTTGGGCGGCCCCCGCCACGGATGTTATTCGGGTAATTCCAATGCCGCCGATTGAACATGGTCTTGGACCGGTTGCCATATGCCCGGCAGACGCGGGTACCGAAGCACTTTTTGAAAAGATCGGCACCTGTGTGGCCGTTTCGGACGAAGCGCAGTTCAACCTTTTTGGTGCGGCGAGCGCATTGATGGCTGACTTCTTCGATCAAGTGTCGGGCGTAACGCAATGGATGAGCGAAAAAGGGCTTCAAACCTCTACCGCTGCGCGCTATACCACCGCACTGTATTACGCACTTGCAGACCTTACCGTCAGGCAATCCGCTGAAGGACTCCATAAGATGAGCGAAGCCTGTCAAACACCGGGCGGACTGAATGCTCAATTCCTCGCCCGCAGGAACAAACTCGGCACCAAAAAGTCCCTGACGGAAGGCCTGGACGATATCCTCGCCCGCCTTGAGTCTGCGACGAATTAAAGAACATAATCGAGCAACGATTAGCCTGATAGTCCGATATATTTCCATGAGTGATGCTTCCAAACCTATCAAAACCCCTCCTCCAAAAAGAGGCAAGATGTATTGGAAGTTCGCGACTCTGGAAGGCTGGCGCGCAAAGGACGATCAGAACCCGATCGCAGATCAACCCGGCAATTCTGAAAATGGTGAAGACCGGGAAAAACGAGTAGGAAGTACCACCACCGTGCCAGACGAATCCTAAAGCTAGCGGCCCGCAAAACTGATCTTTGTGAATCCGCTTGCCTTCATCGAGTAACCCATGGACACATCAGAAGAATTTAAGCCCCACGGCGAAGGCTATCTTTTTGACCATCTGGGAATGACTTTCGCGTTCACCCCCTCGGGGGTCGCAAACGGCCTTCTTACACTTGAGAGACACCATTTTTCCTGGAAGGGTCGAGTCCATGCAGGCACCCTATTTGCGCTGGCTGACTCCTGCGCAGGATTTGGATGTATGAGGTCACTTCCTGAAGGGGCAACCGGCTTTGCAACCCTTGAAACCAAGACCAATTTCGTTGCCACGACGGACGGCGGAGTCATAAAAGCGGTGGCGAAGGCGATGCACCTTGGAAAATCAACACAGATATGGGATGTGGAGGTCACCTCTGAGAAAGACCAGAAAACCCTCGCGTGGTTCCGGTGCACACAGGTCATCATGTGGCCAAGGCCTGCATCATGAAACCAAGCAAGCAACCGGATGAATTCCGAAAAAGGGGTATTCGCACGCTGGCACAAGGCTATATCGACAATGGGCATTTCGCCAGTATTGAATGGCTTATCAAACAGCACGGTGAGGTCATAGACGCCGGCTTTGCGCTAGCGGATGAAACGTCGCCGGCTTTGCCAGACCGGCCCATTTACCGAATCTACTCAATGACCAAGCCGATTGTCGCGATGGCGGGTGTTATCCTGATGGAACGTTTTCGCCTGCGCCTCTTTACCCCACTCGGTAGTATTCTTCCTGAGTTCCGGGATCTGGAAGTCCTGAATGCTGATGGGGAAACTGAAAAAGCAGCGCCCATCCTGATTGAGCACCTGTTCACCCATCGCGCAGGGTTCAGCTACAACTTCATGCCGAACTGCCCTGTAGGGGCCCTATACCTCTCAGACGGACTGATCAACGATGGAAGTTGCACACTGGAAACCTTTGCAACCCGGGCGTCAAAATTCCCACTCGCGTTTCAGCCAGGTGAGCGCTGGCACTACAGCATCGGGCACGATGTTCTCGCAAGAGTACTGGAAGTTGTTTCCGGACAGACACTTGGGGCGCTACTGCAAAAAGAAATTTTTGACCCCCTGGGAATGAAAGACACCCAGTTTTTTGTGCCTGAGTCAGAACGTCACCGGCTGATGCCCATGTACGGCCGCTCTCTCGATGAGATCCTGAACGCCCCCGAAGCCAATGCGCCGCTCAAAAGGTTCGACGTGGCAGAGGCCTACCCTTGCGACAAACCGGAGACATTCGCCCGCGGGGGCCATGGACTCTTCTCGACCGCCGATGACTACGCCCGATTCGCACAGTTCACGCTGGACGGAAAGACGCCGATGGGCGTCCCACTCGTTTCACGCAAAATGGTCGATTTCATGTGGCACAACCGACTCAGCGACGAGCAGCTTCCCTATTGGCTGGGACCTTTTCCCAGCCCGGGCTATGGCTTTAACCTGTTGGGCAGAGTGATGCTCAATCCCGGACAGGCAATCTCCCTCACTGGCGAAACGGAAAGCGGCTGGGGTGGCGCGGCCGGGACCTATTACTGGTCCGATCGAAGAGAAGGCTTCGTCGGTACCATCATGACGCAGAACCTGGGTTCCTTGTCTCCGATGCGCACGGATATGATGGCTGCCGCCTATCAGGCGCTGGACTGACCGCCCTTCCGGGTTAAGCGCACTGCAGAAATCGCGGCGTCTATTCCTACAGCCGCCAGAATTATTGCACCGCCAATGAACGTTGCCTGAGCGGGCATCTCGGATACGGTCAGCCAGGCCCATACTGGCCCAAGTACCGGCTCTACCAACGCCAGAAGACCGACCTGAGCCGCTGGCACGTATCGAGCACCCAGTATCAACAGGATAAAACCTGCGCCAACCTGGAAGACGCCCATATACAGGGAAACCCCTAGATCCATCCAGCCAAGGGAAAAATCTTGGATAAAGGGAATGGTAATCATTGTCGCAACACCAGCCGCCAAGAATAGTGCCAGCAGCATATCGGGCTGCTGTGAGCGACGTACCAGCACCACCGAAACAGCATAAGAAACTGGAAGCCATAGGGCAATGAGATTCCCCGACATCCGACCGCTCATCATACCCGCACTCACCATGAC
>JBMUHF010000053.1:0-22065 GCA_050302555.1 Arenicellales bacterium
CGGTAAACCTTCTACCGTGCTCGGGATTTTTCGTCACAACTCCCGGGTCGTATGAAAGGCGACTTCGGACCAGCGTTCCTGCGCGAGGCGAAGATTAGCGAGGTTGGGTGCCAGATAGGTCAATGCACCGGACGCATCCAGCGCAAGATTCTGGACGGCTTTCTTTTTGAGTTCCTCCAACCGGGGCGCATCCTCGCTGTCGAGCCACCGGACCGTGGCAACCGGCACGGCCTCAAAGCTGCACTCCACGCCATATTCGTGCTTGAGCCGGTGCGCCACCACATCAAACTGCAAAATTCCAACCGCACCCAATACCAGATCGTTACTCAGCATCGGCCGGAACACCTGAGTCGCACCCTCTTCGCTCAACTGATCAAGGCCTTTGTTCAGCGCCTTGGCCCGTAAAGGGTCTGCCAGGCGGACTCGCCGGAAAAGTTCCGGTGCAAAACTGGGGATGCCCAGAAACTTAAGCTCTTCACCCACCGTAAAAGTATCGCCAATCTGGATCGTACCGTGGTTGTGCAACCCAATGATATCTCCGGCCACCGCACCACTCGCCGATTCGCGCCGAGCCGCCATGAAAGTGATCGCATTTTGCAGCTGCATATCCCGACCCGCGCGGACATGCCGAACCTTGAGGCCCTTGTTAAAGCCACCCGAGGTGATGCGAAGAAAAGCAACCCGGTCGTGGTGGGCAGGATCCATATTGGCCTGAATCTTGAACACAAATCCAGTAAACGATGATTCCCCGGCATCGACGATCCGTGTCTTGGACGTTCTCGGTAGAGGTGACGGCGCATAGTCGACGAACGCGTCGATCAGTTCGTCAGTTCCCTCATGGTTCAGGGCCGATCCGAAAAAAACCGGCGTCAATTGCCCAGAGAGATAGGCGTCACGGTCAAAAGAATGCGAGGCTCCCTGCAGCAGCTCAATCTCCTCTCGCAGCGTGCGCACGTCATCAACTGCCACTGCGTCGAGTTCGGGATTATCCAGACCTTGGATTACCCGGGCCGTGGTACCCCCTGATCCCGTGCGATCGAATAGTGAAATACTGTCATCCAGAAGCCGATACACCCCGCAGAAATGTCTGCCGGATCCAAGCGGCCAGGTTACCGGAGCGCAACTGATATTGAGTACCGACTCAATCTCGTCGAGTAGTTCCACCGGGTCTCTGCTTTCGCGATCCATCTTGTTCACAAAGGTCATGATGGGTGTATCTCGCAGACGGCAGACGTCCATCAGTTTGATCGTTCGCTCTTCGACACCCTTGGCCGCGTCAATGACCATGAGCGCTGAATCCACCGCCGTCAGCGTACGATAGGTATCCTCTGAAAAATCAGCATGGCCAGGTGTATCGAGCAGATTCACGATGAACTGCCGGTACTCGAACTGCATCACCGACGAGGTAACCGAGATACCCCGCTCCTTTTCGAGTTTCATCCAGTCGGAGGTAGCATAACGGCCCGTCTTACGGGCACGCACAGTTCCCGCTTCCTGGATGGCACCGCCGTAATGGAGAAACTTCTCGGTGAGGGTAGTCTTACCCGCGTCCGGGTGCGAGATGATGGCAAAGGTACGTCGCCGCTGTACCTCGCCCAGGTGATCCGACATAAAACCGTCGCCGCTGGGATGAAAACGACGGCGGATTATAACGCCCCGCCAAAAGTACACTTGAGGCGGCGTTCCCGGATGCTCAAAAACCGCAATACAGCATGATGGGGGCGCCGCTAGTATTCCTCCCTCTTTTCCCTATCTCGCTCATTGTGGCTGGGACGGAAAGACTGGGAAAACGGCAAGGGTATCTGCGGGTTATAACGATCGAAATCGTGGGTGCGCCGGCGACGAATCCGTTGGATCCGCTGCCGGGTATTCCATTTACTTCGGTTCAAAGCGTTTTCGGTTCCCTGCGGGGTCGGTGGCCCCATTCTAACGGTCAGGAGGTCACCCTCAAGGGTGATTTGCACGTCTGCCGCACCGATTCTGTACGCTCCAGCGTCTTAACATACGGCATAATGCTACGGATATTGGTTCAAGTTCTGCCTATGGAATTTTCTACCGGGGAATACCTGACCACCCGCGAGGTCGCTCAACTTCTGCGGGTCAAGGAGCGAAAGGTTTACGACCTCGTGGCCAGGGAACAGATTCCCTGCACCAAGGCTACGGGAAAACTGCTTTTCCCCAAGGTCGCTATCGAGATCTGGCTTGCATCGAACCGCACGGGGCCAAAAACTGCGGGCAATCCAGATACTGCACCGAACGTTATTCTGGGCAGCCATGACCCTCTGCTGGAGTGGGCATTGAAGGAGTCCGACTGCGCCATTGCCAGTCATTTCGGAGGTAGTGTCGACGGGCTTGAGCGCTTCGCCCAAAAAGATGGGATCGCAACGGGCCTGCACATCTATGAACCCGAGACGGGTGGATGGAACATTGATGTGGTTCGTCAGCGCTTCACCGGCCAGGATATCGCTCTGGTTGAATTCTGTTGGCGCCAGCGTGGACTCATTGTGCAACCCGGTAAGGAAACTGTCATCAGCGGAATTGCCGACCTGCCCGGTCGACGCGTGGTGAAACGCGTGACCGGTACCGGTAGCCAGATACTGCTGGATCAGTTGATCCGCCGTGAAGGAATCTCGCCGTCCGCTATCGACTTTTCTGCCGAGGCGCATACTGAAACAGAGGCAGCGTCTGCTGTTCTGGAGGGGCTGACCGATGCAGCGCTCGGGCTCAAGGCCCTGGCAAAGCGCTATCAACTGGGTTTTGTACCCCTCATCCGGGAGCGCTTTGACCTGCTGATCTACCGACGGTCCTGGTTTGAACCTTCCCTGCAGGCGTTGGCCCAGTTCTGCGCCTCGTCGGATTTTTCCGCCAAGGCCAAATCTCTAGCGGGTTATGACACCCGCGGACTGGGCACGGTCCACTTCAATGGATAACACACCTCTTCCCTGGATTCGAAATCTTCAGGGTGAAGCGTTGGGAAAGAACAACTGCTGACCAGCACGCCTGAAGCTTGCTATCGCGTTCTGGCCTGCTTCACCGATCATCCAGTCAATAAAGGTTTGCCCAGCCTGGGCGTTCACATGTGAATGCTTTTTCGGGTTAACGAGAATAATGCCGTACTGGTTAAAAAGCGGCGGATCATCTTCATATAGAACCGTCAGTCCCTGCTTGTTAGCAAAACTGATCCAGGTCGCGCGGTCAGTCAGACAATAGGCGTTCATGCCCACCGCAATATTCAAGGTCGCGCCCATCCCCGAGCCCGTCTCACGGTACCAGCCCCCGCTGGCGCCCGACGGATCGATACCGGCCGCACTCCACAACGCCAACTCTTTTTTATGTGTGCCCGAATCATCGCCGCGCGACGCAAAAAGTACCTCGTCGCCACTGATGCGCGTGAGGGCATCGCTCACGCTCTGAGCCTCTGACAGTGCTGCCGGGTCGGCTGCAGGACCGACCAGAAGAAAGTCGTTGAACATGAGATCAAACCGTTTCAGCCCCCAGCCGTCCTGGACAAACTGTTTTTCGTCGGATTCGGCGTGTACCAACAGGACATCGCCATCACCGCGGATAGCATTCCGGATCGCTTGCCCGGTTCCCACCGCAACCACGTTGACTTTAATCCCGTGCGCCTTCTCAAAGAGAGGAAGAACATGATCATAAAACCCCGAGTTGGCAGTTGAGGTGGTCGACTGGACGACGAGCGCATCACCACCCGCGTTCACGCCGAGAGGAATACAGTTGAGCAACACCGCCGCAAGCAGAACACCGTACAGCAGGGAATTTCTTTTGTTGCGGTAAAGCTTGACCTGAAGAATGCGCTGATACATGTTGCGGATTTCCTGACCTTTCCTTATTCAGTAGGTCGCCGCAGCGTTCTTCTTGCCGAAGCTCTCGGTTGGCCGGATTAAGGCCAGCAGCAGATTCACCATTAAGGCTAGCAGCATCAGGATGATACCGAGCGCCATTGCCAGTTCCAGATCTCCTTTGGAAGTTTCCAGGGCGATTGCGGTCGTCATGACCCGGGTCAGGTGATCAATGTTTCCGCCAACAATCATCACGGCACCTACTTCCGAGATTGCCCTGCCAAATCCCGCAAGGCAGACCGTCATCAGTCCGTACCGGCCTTCCCAGAGCAGGGTCATGACGCGATACCTCAAACTGATGGCAATCGAGGCGAAATACTCCGCGTACTCTGAGTTCAACTCCTCGATGGTCTGGCGGGCGAGCGCGATCACGATAGGCGTAATCAGGAACGTCTGAGCAATCACCATTGCAGTAGGGGTATACAGCAGGCCCAGCACCCCAAACGGACCGGTCCGCGAGAGTCCGAGATAGACCAACAGTCCGATAACCACCGGGGGCATTCCCATTAACGAATTGCTGATCACAATAAGGCCAAAGCGCCCGGGGAATCGCCCGATGGCTATAGCCGCCCCCGCCGGCAGGCCGATCAACAAAGAAAGCCCCACCGCAAACAGACTGACTCTGATAGAAAGCCCAACAATCTCCATAAGATCGGCATCCAGCGCTCCAATCAGGGAGAAAGCAATTCCAAATGAACTAGATATTTCCTGCATAAATATGTCTTTTTTACATATTTATGGAAATAATAGGGAATTTACCTTTATTGTCAAATGTTACGAAGAGGAGCGCTCTGCTTATCGTAGAGCGCCAGATTGGGTTCAGGTATCGAGTGCCTCAGCATTAAGATCGTGGGCGTCGTAGCCCGTGATCTTGACGTCAATACGTTGGCCGGGAGAAAAAGCACCTGCGCCCGCGACGCGAATCACCCCGTCAACCTCGGGTGATTCGGCATAGCTGCGCGCCAGCGCACTGCCCCCTTCAACCTCATCAATCACCACCTCAGTCTGTGAGCCAACACGGTTACGCAGGCGACCCTCCGAAACCTCGGCCTGCACCTGCATGAGTTCTTCGAGGCGCTCCTGCGCCAGCAATGGGTCTACCGGATCAGGCAAGTCATTGGCACGTGCGCCGGAAACGGGGGAATAAACAAAACATCCAACCCGGTCCAGCTGCGCCTCACGTATAAAGGTCAGCAACTGCAGGAAGTCATCTTCCGTTTCACCGGGAAACCCCACGATGAACGTGCTTCGGATGGCAAGCTCGGAGCACCGCTGACGCCAGGACTCAATCCGCGCCAGATTATCTTCTGTGCTTGCCGGACGTTTCATCATTTTCAGCACACGGGGGCTTGCATGCTGGAACGGTACATCGAGGTAGGGCAGCACCAAACCGTCAACCATCAATGTGATCAGGTCATCGACATGCGGATAAGGGTATACATAGTGTAGCCGCACCCACACTCCCAACTCCCCCAACGCTCTGGCAAGACTATACACATCTGGGCGCAGGGCATCTCCCGTCATGAGGTCTGAGTGTTTTTTCAGATCTATCCCGTAGGCGCTCGTATCTTGGGAAACAACCAGCAGTTCGCTCACCCCTGCTTCAACCAATTTCCCCGCTTCCGTCAGTACATCACCCGGACTTCGACTAGCGAGGCGACCGCGCATGGTCGGGATAATGCAGAAACTGCACTTGTGATTACATCCTTCAGAAATCTTAAGGTAAGCGTAATGCCGAGGCGTCAGTTTGACGCCACCGGGCGGCAAAAGATGATAGAGCGGTTCCTGTAATGGCGGCGCCTTTGCGTGCACCGCCGACATCACCTCCGTGGTGGCTTCAGGACCCGTGACTGCCAGAAGGTCGGGAAACTTTTCCTTAAGCATCTCGGCCCGCGCACCAAGACAGCCCGTTACGATCACCTGGCCATTGGCATTCATGGCTTCCTCGATGGTGGACAGGGACTCCTCCACCGCTGCATCGATAAACCCACAGGTGTTGACTACCACGACATCGGCATCATCGTAGGTTTGTGAAAACCCGTAACCCTCTGCCCTCAACTGGGTCAGGATTCGTTCCGAGTCCACAGTTGCCTTGGCACAGCCCAAGCTAACGAAACCGACAGTAGGACGCGTCATTGGATTACCATCGACAGCCATTAGCCCAGCAATTCGCGCCGGATACCGCTTTGCTGGAGTACTGTCGTCGCGATCTCTTCAACAGAAATACCCGACGTGTCCGAGGTTGCGATCCCGTGATGACGGTAAAGACCCTCGGCACGCCGCACCTCAAGCTGACACTGGGCTAACTTGGCGTAGGCACTGCCAGAGCGGCGTTTCTCACGAATCTCATGAAGCCGCCGTGGGTCTATGGTTAAACCGAACAGGCGGTCGCGGTAAGGATGCAGCACCGGCGGAAGGCCGTCATCAAGAAAGTCGTCGTCGGTCAGCGGATAGTTGGCGCAGTAAAGTCCGAAATGCATAGCGAGATAAACGCAGGTGGGTGTTTTCCCACTTCGGGACACGCCCACCAAAATCATGTCGGCCTGGTCGTAGGCATCGGGGTTTACCCCATCATCACAGTCCATCGCGAAATGGACTGCATCAATGCGTGAGTTGTAACGAAGCGGATCGGTGACGCCGTGGCTGTATCCCGGCTGCCAACTTGGGGCCACATTCAGTTCTCGAGACAGCAGTCCCATAAATGAGCTAAAAACATCAATCACCAGCGCGTTTGCCTGATCAATCTGCTTACGATAATCGGCATTGACGAAGGTGACAAAAACGATGGGCCGAGACCCATCGCTCGCGCTGCTCTCATTGATTTGGCGAAGTACGCCTTTCAACTTATCATCCGAGTCAACAAAAGGGAGGACCGTCGTCACAAAGTGAACCAGCGGAAACTGCGTCAACAAGCTTCGGGCCAGTTCCTCAGCGGTCAGACCGGTACGGTCCGAGACCACAAAAACCGAACGCTTCTCAAGGCTCATCTCTTTCCTCCGGGTCACTTTTGTTAGGCAGATACCGAATGTATAGCATACTCGCAGGAGCAGTCAGATCATGTTGACAAGCGCCCAGGTGATCCCGTTCGCCGAACTCGGCATGGATGCGGTTCCGATCGTAGGGGGCAAAAACGCATCGCTCGGAGAGATGATCAGCAAGCTCAACCCGGTTGGTATTTCGGTGCCCGAGGGGTTCGCGACCACCGCCGATGCCTACCGGGCCTTTCTCAATAACGATGGCCTCGGTAAACGTATTGACCAGGAACTGGCGCACCTGGATGTCGAGGACATCGCACAACTGACAAAGACAGGCAATCGGATCCGGAGTTGGATTATCGAGACGCCCTTGCCAGAAATACTGGTGCAGGAGATCAGTCAGTACTACGGGCAACTTGGAGAACATACCGCTGTGGCGGTCCGATCATCAGCCACCGCTGAGGATTTGCCCGAGGCTTCTTTTGCCGGACAGCAGGAGAGTTTCCTCAATGTGCGGGGTATCGATAACGTTCTCTCTGCAGTGCATGAAGTCTTTGCCTCGCTGTTCAATGACCGGGCGATCGCTTACCGCGTGCATCAGGACTTTGATCATGCGCAGGTAGCTATCTCGGCGGGAATACAGCGCATGGTGCGAAGCGATATCGGCGCAAGCGGTGTTGCGTTCACCTTGGATACTGAATCCGGCTTCGCCGACGCAGTCTTTATTACCGCAAGTGTCGGCCTGGGGGAATGTGTTGTACAGGGGGCGGTAAATCCTGATGAGTTCTATGTACATAAACCCACCCTGAAGATCGGTAAACCAGCCATTACCCGAAGACGTCTCGGCAGCAAGCTGATAAAGATGGTCTATGCCGAAGGCGATGAAACGATACCGGTAAAAACAGTCGATACCTCAGCCGAAGAACGGAACCGCTTCTCGCTGACCGACGAGCAGGTGGAAGCCCTGGCTGGCATGGCGATCACCATTGAAACGCACTATGGCAAACCAATGGATATCGAATGGGGGCTTGATGGGGAGTCCGGCGAACTCTTTATTCTTCAGGCACGGCCGGAAACGGTTCAGAGTCGTAACCACAAACAAGTCCTGGAACGTTACCGACTTAACCAGACCAGTCGGGTACTCTGCGAGGGCCGCAGCGTCGGCAGCCGCATTGGGGCGGGCACAGTTCGTGTAGTTCCCTCAGTGAAAGACCTCGACAGAGTGACTCCGGGAGACATACTGGTCACCGACATGACTGACCCCGACTGGGAACCCGTTATGAAGCGTGCAGGCGCGATTGTCACCAACCGGGGGGGTCGGACCTGCCACGCCGCCATTATCGCTCGTGAGCTTGGCATTCCGGCAGTCGTTGGCTGCGGCAAAGCTACCTCGGCGCTTACTGAAGATCTCGCCGTCACTGTCTCATGCGCAGAAGGCGATACCGGTCGGGTATACGAGGGGGAACTGGATTTTGAGGTCGAGCGAATCGACCTTAACGATATGCCCGAGCTGGCATTCAAAATTAGTATGAATATCGGCAACCCCGAGCGGGCCTTCGATTTTCAGGGGCTACCCAACGCCGGTGTCGGTCTCGCCCGACTGGAATTCATCATCAATAACACGATCGGCGTTCACCCGAAGGCTCTACTCAACTATGAGCGGCTCGAATCGGACGTGCGGACTGAAGTGGACCGGGCAATGGCTGGCTATCAAAGTCCCGTCGACTTCTATGTGAAGAAACTGGCCGAGGGTGTTTCCCATATCGGCGCGGCCTTTCATCCAAAGCCGGTGATCGTTCGGCTTTCCGACTTTAAATCCAATGAGTACGCCAACATGATCGGCGGGCGGGAGTTTGAACCCCGGGAAGACAATCCGATGCTCGGCTTCCGCGGTGCGGCCCGTTATATCGACTCTGGCTTTCGTGATTGCTTCGAGCTTGAATGCCAAGCGCTGAAGTTTGTTCGGGATGAAATGGGGCTCACCAACATCTGGCTGATGGTGCCTTTTGTCCGGACGGTGGCAGAAGCCGAGGAAGTCATCGGCCTGTTGGCCGCCAACGGACTGGTACGCGGCGTCAACGATCTCAAAGTGATCATGATGTGTGAAATCCCGTCAAATGCGCTTCTGGCTGATGCCTTTCTGGAACACTTTGACGGTTTCTCCATTGGCTCCAATGACCTCACACAACTGGCATTGGGCCTCGACCGCGACTCCGGGGACATTGCACACCTTTTCGATGAGCGTAATGAAGCAGTGAAAGTCCTGCTCCACCAAGCTATTTCTGCTTGCCGGAGCGCCGGAAAATATGTCGGTATCTGCGGTCAGGGACCGTCAGACCACCCCGATTTTGCCCTTTGGCTGATGGACGAAGGAATTGAAAGCGTCTCGCTCAATCCCGACAGCATTGTTCCGACCTGGCTTTACCTCGCCGGCCAAGAGACTGGCTAAGATCTAATCTCAGGCTGCACGGCTGGCGCGCTTGCGTTCGTGTTCACGCAGGTATTTCTTTCGAATCCGGATGGATTCGGGTGTGACTTCCACCAACTCGTCCTCGTTGATGAACTCGAGTGCGTATTCAAGTGTCGTCGAAACCGGCGGCGAAAGCAGCAGATTTTCATCGGTTCCCGCAGCACGTATGTTGGTGAGCTGCTTGGCTTTCAATGGATTCACGACCAGGTCATTGGACCTTGAATGAATGCCGATGATCATGCCTTCATAGACTTCAACACCATGACCGATGAAAAGCCGCCCGCGCTCCTGAAGATTAAACAAAGCGTAGGCCAGAGCCTTGCCAGCGGCCATAGACACCAATACCCCGTTATTGCGCTCAGCGAGATTCCCGTCAACGCGAGGGGCGTAATGATCGAAGGCGTGGTACATCAATCCGGTGCCCGAACTGATAGTCAGAAACTCCGAGCGAAAGCCGATCAAACCACGGCTTGGGACCAGGTAATCCAACCGAACGCGGCCGGCACCATCGGGCACCATATCACGCAACTGGGCGCGTCGCTCTCCAAGACGCTCCATGACTCGGCCCTGGTAGGCTTCCTCCACATCGACGGTGAGCGTTTCAAAGGGTTCGTGGATCACACCTTGCTCTTCGCGCATGATGACTTCCGGACGGGAGATGGCGAGCTCAAATCCCTCCCGACGCATGTTTTCAATAAGGATCGAAAGGTGTAACTCACCACGGCCTGAAACCCGAAACTTATCTAGATCCTCCATGGGTTCAACACGCAAAGCCACGTTATGAATCAGTTCGCGCTCGAGTCGCTCCCTGAGATTTCGACTGGTCACAAACCGGCCTTCCCGCCCGGCGAAGGGCGAATCGTTCACCTGAAAGGTCATGCTCAATGTGGGCTGGTCAACGCTGAGCGGGAAGAGCGGCTCTACCGCCTCAGGATCACATAACGTATCTGATATGCTCAACGCATCGAGTCCCGTCACAGCAACGATATCGCCCGCGACCGCGCTTTCCGATTCGATGCGATCCAGTCCCTCAAATCCCAGGATCTGCAGGATCCGCTTCTTGCGAACCTTGCCGCCGGGCGCAGCGATTACTACGGCGTCATTTCGGTGGACCTGGCCACGCTGGATACGGCCGATTCCGATAACACCTACATAGGGAGAATAATCAAGCGCGCTGATCTGCATCTGGAAGGGGCCATCCGGATCGACCGGTGGAATTGGCGCGTGCGTTACGATAGCTTGAAAGAGCGCCTGCATATCGTGGGCCGGGCCTGCGACCGGCTCCCGCGCAGCCCATCCCTGCAGCGCTGAAGCATAGATCACCGGAAAATCGAGTTGCGCTTCGGATGCGCCCAACCGATCAAAAAGATCAAAGGTCTGATCCAGCGCCCAGTCCGGACGGCTGCCGGGGCGATCAACCTTATTGATCACCACAATCGGACGAAGTCCGTGACTGAGTGCCTTCTGCGTAACAAAACGAGTCTGAGGCATTGGCCCCTCAACAGCATCGATCAGCAGCAGTACGGAATCAACCATCGACAATACCCGCTCAACCTCCCCGCCAAAGTCCGCATGGCCCGGGGTGTCCACAATATTGATACGCCACTGCTGCCAGCGAATAGCGGTGTTTTTCGACAAAATGGTGATTCCCCGCTCCCGCTCAAGATCATTTGAATCCATGACCCGATCCGTGAGTTCGCCGTGTGAGGCGAGCGTTCCCGACTGTCGCAGTAGCTGATCGACCAGCGTGGTTTTGCCATGGTCCACGTGAGCAATAATGGCCACGTTTCGCAAATTCTCTATTGCTGGGTGCATCCCGGGAAATCCTGAATCGATGTGTACAAATGCGAGCGGTGGCGCATTATAGGGGCGCAGACCATTTATGTCGCCAACCTAGGCGTGAAAAGGGGGTTACGCTAAGCGGATAGCGTAACGAATGTCTGCCAGAGGCAGTGGCGCTTCAGCGAAGTGTTGCCTCAGTTGCAGCAGCCTGACCCTGAATCCGCTCGCGGTAGAAAGTATAGATACCGGCTCCGACAATCAGCACCATACCGACAGTCTCAAACGCGGATGGCACATCCCCGAAAATCATGAAGGAAAGAATCAGCACCGTGGCCAACCCACTGTACTCGTAAGGAGAAATCACCGCAGGGTCAGCGATACGGTACGCGCCATGCAACAAAAGGAAGCCAGTGGTTCCGATTCCGGTTACCAGTACAAGATAAAGGTTGAGGGCGCTGCTATCAAACTGCCACGGGCGTGACAGAAACTCTATTCCACTAATTCCCAAGGAAGCCAAGCTGCCGTCACCGAAAAAAAGTCCCATTAACCCGGACAGAACCGTCGTTACCAGATACATCACGATGATCTGCTGATAAACCGTGTCTTTGTCTGCGGTTTTCTTGGCGATCAATATCGAGGTTGTATAAAGCACTGCGACTAATAACGGCAAAAGGTAAACCCAATTGAACTCCCCGGTTTCAGGCCTTGCAATAAATATGACGCCAGAAAACCCCACAAGCATGGCCACCCACCGGCGCACTCCTACCGAACTGCCAAACACCACGATGGACATGATGGTGATAAGAAAAGGACTCACCATAAAGATCACCGTGGCATTCGCAATGGGGATCTTGGACTGGGCGAAATAAAACGTACCGTAACCAAAGAAGAACGCGACTCCTCGATACAGGGAGAGTCCGGGATAGGCTGTCCAAAGCCTGATCGGCTGTCCCATGAACTTTTGAAAACTAAGAATCAGCAGTATTCCCAACAGGGAGCGGTAGAAAAGAATCTGAAACAAAGAGACATCGTCTGAAAGCAGCTTAATAATGACATCCTGAACAGCAAAGATAGTCATAGCGCTGATCACGAGTCCGATACCCCGATTGTTTTGCTGCTGACCTTTTATCATCTTTCTTCTTAAGCCGCACCGTCGGCAGGTCGGATTCTAGATAAGGCCAATCCGGATTAGGATCGAGTTGTCGTGCCCGAAATCATCGAGGTCGTTCTCATCGATAGTTGATCCCTGTGATATCGTCCGCTCCCAGAAAATTCTGGTTGCATGCAGGTGGCCGTAGCCCTTGCCCCATCCACGCTATCGCCAGACTCTGGCGTTGGAACTCTGCCGATCCATGAAAAGTCCCATCACCGCCTATCGGCAGCTTTTTGTCACCAACACTCGCCTGGTGATTTTCAGTTTCCTCATGGCCTTGTACTCGAGCTTCGGCCAGACCTACTTTATTGGTGTTTTCGGGCCACAGATTCAAGCCGAGTTCGGTCTCAGCCACACACTCTGGGGAAGCATTTATCTGGCCGGCACGCTAATCAGTGCCCTGCTGATGCCTTTTACCGGCGCGCTGATTGACCGCTTTTCGCTGTCAGGTTATGCACTTGTAGTCGGGCTAGCACTGCTTGCTGCGTGCGCCTATATCTCGGTGGTGACGGGTCCCATAATGCTGGTACTGGCTATCTTTCTGTTGAGACACTCTGGGCAGGGCCTTGCCTCGCACGTTTCCATCACCAGTATGGCGCGCTATTTTGATCGTGAACGGGGTCGCGCGATTGCGATTGCCTCTTTAGGGTATAGCGTTGGTGAAGCCATACTGCCCTTTCTCGCAGTCTTGCTAATTGCGCTAGTCGGCTGGCGCTGGACATATGGCAGCGCGGCAATCTTGATCGGAGTGACCTTGATTCCGGCAACGATCTGGCTCTTAAGCAATCACCACCGTTTTCACCGCCAATATCTCGACCGACTCTCCGCGAAGGACAATCCTGCAGCAACGGATGTGATTTCATGGACGCGAGGACAAGTGCTTCGTGACCTGCGGTTTTATGTCATGAGTCCCGGAATACTATCCTCACCGATGATCGCCACGGCTTTCTTTTTTCATCACCTAAATGTCGCGCAAGCCAAAGGGTGGTCTGGAGAGTGGATTACAGGCACGTATATTTTTTACGCGCTCGCTGGAACGATCACACTACTTCTCGTAGGGCCTCTTGTCGATCGGTTCCGAGCCGTTAACCTGATCCAGGTCACAATGCTTCCACTGGTCGCTGCATGTTTTATGCTTGGCATTGCTGATCATGCGTTCTGGGTGATTCCCTATATGGTCATGATGGGCATACACACAGGGCTTATCCACACATCGGCGTCGGCGCTGTGGGCAGAACTCTATGGCCCCAAATACCTCGGTGCGATTAAGAGTCTGTACATCGCTTTGATGGTTTTTGCGTCGGCCCTGGGCCCGGTAGTCATGGGCATGCTAATGGACGCCGGACTCAGCATATACTGGATCTGCAGTTTCTTTGGCATCTTCATTTCGGCAGGAGCGCTCCTGATCGTTGTCGCCCTGCGCATAAAGCCCAACCTACCCCAGAATCAAACAGCCTGACCATCCATGACCGAGTCCGCCGAACCTGCTAGTTACCAAGGCCTTGGACCTGAACAGGTTCTTGCTGCCGTTGAAAGCCAGGGGCTGCATTGTGATGGCCGACTGCTCGAGATGAACAGTTTTGAGAACCGGGTATATCAACTGGGTCTGGACGACGGCAACATGCTCATCGCCAAGTTCTATCGTCCTGACCGCTGGAGCGCCGAGGCGATTCTGGAAGAGCACGCCTTTTCTCTAGATCTGGCGTCGCGGGAGGTAGATCTGGTGCCGCCCATTGCCGATAACAGCGGAAATACCCTACGGTATTTCGGCGAATTCCGCTTCGCCTTGTTTGAACGACGCGGTGGACGCGCCCCGGATTTTGAAGATGCGGAACAACTGCGTCAGCTCGGACGGTTTATTGGGAGACTGCATGCAATCGGTGGAGAACAACCCTACAGACACCGACCGATACTGGATGTCACCACCTTTGGCACGGACTGCATGCAGTTTCTTCTCGAGCACGAGTTCATTCCGACCGATCTGATCCCGGCCTACCAGTCGCTGGCCGAAGACCTGATCCAGAGGGTCACATGGTGTTATCAGCGCTGTCCGGACCTGAGGCTGATCCGGACACACGGCGATTGCCATCGTGGCAATATCCTATGGACCGAAGAGGGGGCGCATATGGTGGACCTGGACGATTCCCGGATGGCGCCGGCCACACAAGATCTCTGGATGTTTCTTTCAGGAGAACGGGAAGAACGCGAGCGCTCCCTAAATACTCTTCTTGAGGGCTATACGGTTTTCACCGATTTCGATCCAGCGGAACTCAACCTGATTGAGGCACTTCGTACCCTGCGCCTGATGCACTACTTCGCCTGGATCGCTAGACGCTGGACCGACCCAGCCTTTCCGAGAGCTTTCCCATGGTTTAATACTCCTCGCAGTTGGGAGCAGCATATCCTCGACCTGCGAGAACAGGCGGCGCTGATGGACGAACCACCACTCAACTGGCAAACAATGGGGTAGACCTGCCGACCTCGCCGGGGTTGTGCCTGACCCCGTTGCCAACCGCGCCTACTGCCTAACGTTATGGATCCTGCAGCACCTTCAAACTCACTCAGGACTTTTTCCACTCTCCTGCCGTTCCTCTGGCCGGCCGAGCGGGCTGATCTCAAAGCGCGGGTACTTGTCGCCATGCTGAGTCTGCTGCTCGCCAAAGCGGCCAATGTCATGGTACCGCTGGTACTGGGTGATGCGGTAGACCAACTCGGCAACCTCAATCACGAAACCAATCTGTGGCTCGGAATCCCACTTTCGGTCATTCTCGCCTACGGAATCTTCCGGTTGTCCTCGCTGGCACTGAATGAGTTGCGCGACGCGCTCTTTGCGCGCGTAGCGCAGCACGCCGTGCGGGCACTCGCACTGAAAGTCTTCGAGCACCTGCACTCGCTGTCGATCCATTTTCATCTTTCGCGCAAGACGGGAGCGCTCAACCGCTTTATTGACCGCGGCACCAACAGCGTTCGTTTCCTGCTCTCCTTTGTTGCCTTCAACGTGGTCCCTACTATCATTGAACTGCTGCTGGTTGGAGGCATTCTCTGGGCGCTATTTGGTTTCATCTATACGGCTATTACGGTCACTACCATCGCGCTGTATGTCTGGCTGACTTTTGTCATTACCACCTGGCGCACCCGTATCCGGCGGGAAATGAATGATGCCGAGAACGACATCGGCAGTCGGACTGTAGATTCTCTACTCAATTTTGAGACGGTACGCTACTTCAACAATGAGGCCCATGAGGTGGCGCGCCTGGATGAAGCCCTAGCGGACTACGAAACGGCTGCAGTCCGTACTCGAGAAAGTTTGTCATTGCTCAACGTGGCCCAGGCGGGGGTCGTCACTGCAGGAGTCACCCTGATGCTAGTGCTTGCCGCCTTTGATATCCGCAACGGGGACATGACGGTGGGGGATTTCGTGGTGGTCAACACCTACCTGCTACAGGTCGCCATCCCGCTCAACATCCTCGGCACGGTGTATCGGGAAATCCGCCAGGCCATGGTGGACATGGAGAACCTCTTTTCACTGGTAGATGAACAAACGGAAGTCGCTGATGCGACTCATGCCCAGCCGCTGCGGTACCAGGGAGGCTCCATTGAGTTTCGACAAGTCAGCTTTGGCTACGAAAGCGAGCGCACCATCCTCCATAACATCAGTTTTTCGATAGTCCCCGGCACCACCACTGCGATCGTCGGGCCCACCGGTTCCGGCAAATCCACCATCAGCCGCCTGCTGCTGCGCTTTTATGATCCACAAAGCGGAAACATCCTAATCGATGGTCAGGATCTTCTCGACCTGACCCAGCATTCCCTCCGCCAAGCTATCGGTGTTGTCCCCCAGGATACCGTGCTGTTCAACGATACCCTTTACTACAACATCGCCTACGGGGACCCAAAAGCCGATGAGGACCGAATTCTGGCTGCCGCTAAAGCAGCACAACTGGATGATTTTATTCAACGTCTGCCAGGCGGTTATCAGACCGTCGTAGGCGAGCGGGGGCTCAAACTCTCAGGCGGTGAAAAGCAGCGTGTTGCAATCGCCCGCGCCCTGCTACGTGATCCCGGGATTTTCTTCTTTGATGAAGCCACTTCTTCTCTGGACAGCAACACAGAGCGCGAGATTCAAAGTAACTTTGCCGAAATCTCAAAAGGACGAACATCCCTGGTGATCGCCCACCGCCTTTCGACTATCGTCAACGCAGACCAGATACTGGTTCTCACCGACGGTGAAATCACTGAGCGTGGCGCTCACCCACAGTTGCTGGCCGAAGGCGGACTGTATGCACAGCTATGGCAGGAACAACAAAAGGCAGAGCGTCAGGCATCCGCCGATCCCGGGCCGACCGCACTGGCACCAGATCCGGCATGAATACCCAACCGGACCTGGATATCACACGTTTGCAACGCTATCTGGCGCATGCAGCCCCCTCTGTCGGAGCCATCCGGTCCGCGGAAAAATTTACCGGCGGGCAGTCCAACCCGACATACCTGCTGCAAGGTGAGACCTGCCAGTACGTTCTGCGCAGCAAACCCAGGGGCAAACTGTTGAAATCTGCCCACGCTGTGGAGCGCGAGTTTCGCGTCATGGCAGCACTTGCCGAATCCCCGGTACCGGTACCTTCGGTTTTGTGCCTTTGCGAAGACCTCGACGTGATTGGTGCCGTCTTCTTTGTCATGAGTTACGAAGACGGGCCGATTTACTGGGACCCGACACTACCCGAACTCGACGTGGATGAGCGTGCTGCTCTGTACCGTGATGAGATCCGCGTGTTGGCGGCCCTGCACTCGCTCGATCCAGCAAGCATCGGCATGGCCGACTTTGGCCGGCCCGGCAGTTATTTTGCACGTCAAATCAAACGCTGGACCGACCAGTACCGCGCGAGTGAAACCACGTCGATCGACGCAATGGAATCACTGATGCTATGGCTGTCCGAAAATTCACCGGATGACGACGGTCAAACCACCCTCATTCATGGCGACTACCGCCTGGACAACCTGATCATGACGCCCGAAAAGACCAGGATCCAGGCTGTGATCGACTGGGAACTCTCAACTCTCGGTCATCCTTTTGCTGACCTTGCCTATTTCTGCATGTGTCTGCGCATGCCAAACCAGGAACAGATCAGGGGTCTCGCCGGCGTTGATCGGCCAGCGTTGGGAATTCCCAAAGAATCGGAAATTGTCCGCCAATACTGTACCCTTCGGGGTATTGAAGCCATCAGCAACTGGCCGTTTTATCTCGCCTTCAGTTTTTTCAGACTGGCCGCGATATGCCAGGGAGTTCTCAAGCGGGCGCTGGATGGCAACGCATCAAGCGAGCAAGCAGTTAAGGTGGGGGCACTGACTCCATTGCTTGCCGAGATGGGATTGAACATTGCGATGACCAGGGGTGATAACTTATGAAGGCTGTTGTCTGCCAGGCATTCGGACCCGTTGAGAATCTTTCTGTGCAACAGATGCCGGACCCTGCACCCGGGGCCGACGAGGTTCTCATCGACGTCGCCTCTGTCGGGGTCAACTTTCCTGACGCGCTCCTGGTACGCGGCTTGTACCAAGTCAAGCCTTCGCTTCCTTTTATTCCCGGCATCGAATGTGCCGGTACCATTGCAGCCCTTGGGAAGGACGTCACGACGTTTGCTATCGGTGACCGGGTGGCCGCCATGAGTCCGCGGTTCGGCACCTATGCCGAGGCCATTGTGGTGCCGGCCAGTCATATCTACCCGATACCTGAGGCGCTGGATTTTGATCACGCCGGGGCGCTCTTGTGCGCCCATGGTACGGCCTATCACGCCCTGATCCAAAGGGCCGCACTTCGTGCGGGGGAGACTCTGTTGGTGACCGGTGCCGCCGGCGGCACGGGCCTCGCGGCCGTGCAGATCGGTCATGCCCTTGGGGCTCGTGTGATTGCGGCCTGCTCAAACGAAGAAAAATTGCACACCGCCAAACAACATGGCGCTGACGTCGCAATCAATACTGGTAAGGACGATGTCCATAACGTTATTAAATCGCTAACCGGTGGCGCAGGCGCTGACGTCATTTTTGATCCGGTGGGTGGTGATCTTGCAGAATCCCTGGCCCGCTCGGTAGGCTGGAATGGTCGTTGGCTCGTCATCGGGTTTGCCGACGGCGCCATCCCCAAGGTTCCGCTCAATCTCCCCCTGGTCAAGGGCTACAGCATCGTGGGCGTGTTCTGGGGCAGTTTCTGTGACCGCGATCCTGCACAGGCACAGGCAAATCATAGACAGCTTTTTGAAATGGCGGCAAGCGGCACACTTAGCCCACACCTGCATGCGGTGATGCCGCTGAGCGAAGCGCCCCGCGCGCTATCACAGATCGAGCAGCGTGCGGTACAGGGAAAGATTGTTCTGAATCCGTGATGGATCCGGATGACACCCAGGCAGCAGGTACGGGAGTCCTTGGAAGTTCTCCGATATCCCTGCTAGCATCGTCGCTCACACTTAGGAGTTAAGTGCTATGGAGTTTGCCTACACCGATAAGGTCGAGGGTCTGCGCGGCCAGATTCAGGACTTTATGGATGCCCATATCGTCCCGAAAATCCAGGATTGGCGGCGGGAAGTCCATGCAGGGATTTATCCGGTCTCCTTCATGGAGGAGCTCAAGACGACGGCCCGCCAACAGGGCCTGTGGAATCTCTTCCTGCCGGGACTCAAGGCGGAAGAACCAGGGACACCTCTGACCAATCTTGAATACGCACCACTTGCGGAGATCATGGGGCGCATTAGCTGGGCATCCGAGGCATTTAACTGCAGCGCGCCTGACACAGGCAACATGGAGCTCTTGCACATGTTTGCCACCGATGAACAGTATAAGGAATGGCTGGCGCCCCTGCTGAATGGTGAGATCCGGTCCGCCTTTGCCATGACCGAACCCGATACTGCTTCTTCCGATGCCGCCAATATTCAGACCCGAATCGAACGTGACGGCGATGATTATGTAATCAATGGTCGCAAATGGTGGATCACCAATGCGGCGCACCCGAACTGCCAGTTGCTGATCGTGATGGGAAAAACCGATCCCAACGCCGATACCTATCACCAGCAAAGCATGGTGCTGGTGCCGATGAATACTCCGGGAGTCGAGGTTGTCAGAAATCTCACCGTCGTGAATCATCATCATCCAGAAGGTCACTGTGAAATCGTCTTTGACCATGTACGGGTGCCCGCGAGCCATTTGCTCGGCGAAGAAGGTTCAGGCTTTGCCCTAGCCCAGGCCCGGCTTGGCCCCGGCCGAATACATCACTGCATGCGCTCCATCGGCGCTGCCGAACTCGCTCTTGCATTAATGACTGCAAGGGCACAGGAACGCAAAACATTCGGACGCTACCTGCATGAGCACGGCAGTGTTGCTGAGTGGATCTCGCGCTCGCGCATCGAGATCGAGCAGGCCCGCCTGCTGGTTCTGAAAACCGCCTGGCTAATTGACGAAAAAGGCGCCAAAGCGGCGCGCAAAGAAATTTCGATGATCAAGGCGCTAGTACCGATGCTGCACACCACAGTACTCGACCGGGCAATGCAGGCTTTCGGCGCAATGGGGGTCAGTCCTGACACCCCCCTGGCAGACCACTGGACTTGGGGCCGCGCCCTGCGATATGCCGATGGCCCGGATGAGGTGCATCATCGCGCCGTTGCCCGGATGGAAGTAAAGGAGAGCGGTGACTACCTCTCCCTGATGGCCGCCTACCTGACACCATACGAACCTGATTGACCATCACAGCCTACGATGGGTCATTCACCCCTCGCACACCGTTTAGAAGTCGAGACCAGGCTATGTCTCAGATTCTCGCTCAAACACCACCAAATGGTCGACAGCCAGGCGCACTGATACCTCGTCACTGATATCAAAATTGGCGTGGCTTGGAAAAAGCGCCAACAGCGTAATGCCTTCAGCTGTGCGCAAGGTGTACATGATCTGGGCGCCCTTGAAGGCGCGCCTCTCCACCTTTGCCCGTATCGGACCGTCCGGGTCATGTACCACATCATCGGGCCGGATCAACACCTCGATCGAGGCATCGACCGTTATTTCCAGATCGGTATCACTCTCAAGATCACCTAGTGAGGTTGCCACACGGGTCGGTGTAGAGATAATTCCGGCCAGAAAGATGCCATTACCGATAAAGTCCGCGACGAAATGGGTACATGGCTGATGGTAGAGATTGTAGGGCGTGTCCCATTGGATGATCGCGCCATCGGCCATCACTCCAACATGATCCCCCAAGGCAAAGGCATCGTTCTGATCATGTGTCACCATTACGCAGGTGATACCGCTCTCTTTGAGCATATCGGAAACCTCTTGCCCCATATGCTCCCGAAGTTCCTGATCCAGATTGGAGAAGGGTTCATCCATCAGCAGCAACAACGGCTTGGGCGCAAGTGCGCGGGCGAGTGCAACCCGCTGCTGCTGGCCGCCAGAAAGTTCGTGCGGATACTTCTCTGCATGACGTGAAAGACCCATCCGGTCCAGCATGTCGTCCACGGTCGATTTTTGCTCACGGGCTGAAAATGAACGCAGTCCTGATGCCACGTTCTGGCGAACCGACAGGTGGGGAAACAGCGCGTGATCTTGGAACACCATTCCCACTCGACGCGCCTCGGGTGGAACCATTGCCCCCACAGCGGACACTTGCTGATCGTTAATGCAGATCTCGCCAGTAAGCAGCGGATGAAATCCCGCGATTGCCCGCAACACTGTCGTCTTCCCGCAACCACTCGGTCCGAGTAGACAAACCTGTTCACCCCGGTGAACAGCGAGACTAAGGTCAAAAACGGCTCTTTCGAGACCATAATTACACGAAATGTTGCGCACCTCGAGCAGCGACCGAGGCGCGTTCAATGGGTCGTCGGAATTCGTGATTAGCGTCGATTTCATGTAAGCACTAGTCCGTGGACGCACCCAGAGTCTGACGGGTCCTCGATATCATCCGACTCAGCAACACTACAGGGATCAAGCCGACTCCTACAATCGTCAGCGAACCCAAGGATGCCTCTCCGAGCATCTCATCGGAGGCAAATTCGTAAACGTGAGTCGCTAAAGTATCGAAATTAAACGGACGCAAAAGCAGGGTGGCGGGGAGTTCTTTCATGCAATCAACAAATACAATCATTGCTGCCGTCAGCATTCCTCCCCGAATCAGCGGTAAATGGTACCGCACCAGAGTTTGTCCCGCCCGATAACCCAGTGTTCTGGCGGCCATATCCATTGATGGTGAGACTTTTTCAAGGCTTGATTCGACCTGTCCCATCGCAATTGCCAAGAATCTTACGACATACGCAAACAATACGGCAGCTACCGTGCCGCTTAACAGGAGCCCCGAGGATATACCCAGATACTTGCGCAAAAGAGCATCTACGGTATTGTCAAAAGCCGCAAACGGCACCAGTATGCCAACCGCCAGGACGGCTCCCGGCACAGCATAGCCCAGCGTGGCAACGCGGGTAGCGAGCGCCAGGATTTTTCCGCCATGTAAACGGCGGCTGTATGCTACAAACAACGCAATCGCAAGAGCGATTACCGCTGCCGCTGCCGAGAGCGCGACACTATTGAAAACGTAGAGTTGGAAGTCGGGCGTCCAGGATCGGTCGAAGTAGATAAATGCAAGACGAGCCAATACCAGTACGGGAATCAGGAATCCTGCGACCACGGGTAGAGCGCACACCGTAACCGCTCCACCCGCCCTTAGGCCACTCAACTGGTAAGCGGGCAAAGGTTTATATCGACTGCTGGCCTGCTGATAGAGTTTTTGGTGTCGACGACTCATCCGCTCCAGCATGATCAGTAACACAACAAACACCAACATCGTCGTTGCGA
>JBMUHF010000054.1:0-25639 GCA_050302555.1 Arenicellales bacterium
GACGCCTCCCGCTAGAGCCATCCAGTCACCCCCATTCTGGGGTAATGGCAGTCCCTGATCTACGTTTAAAATCACCAGCATACCGATCAACCCCAGACAAATTCCGACAATCCGGTCTCCCGAGATCTGCTCCTTGAGCCAGATGCGTCCAAGCAGAGCTCCCCAGATCGGGGTCAAGTAATAGAGCGCTACCACACGGACGACATCGGTATATAAGAATGCTGTTGAATAGAGTACTAACGACAATCCCATGGTAAATCCGACTGCCTGAAAAAGGACTTTAGACAAGCGAAATCGAGACGTGCGTAGGGCGATGACCGGCAGGAGTAGAAGAATAGGGATGGTATGAAATACCGCAGTCGCCCACGCACCGGAAATGCCAGCTTCGTCTAGGTTACGAAGCGGGATCCAAAATACTCCCCAGACAGCTCCACCGAGCAGGCAAGCTATTCGGGCAAGGCCCGGATTACCTTCCTTGTATATTCGTATTAATTGCATACCTTTACGCTGCTATCGAGGATTCTAATCTGAGTCAGGCTCTGGCTAGTATGGATGGATCGGGTGGAGGACTGGAATCTGGGGTTGACCCCCATGGTCGGGAAGTATGCAGGTGCGTCACGAAAGGGCGGTATCATAATGGTGTTAAAAAGCATCACCTAGTTTTAAACCAGGTTCCATCCAATTTTTGCCTAATGACTTCAGCACCTAAGGAGAGCATCGTTTAATGATCTCGCCCACTATCAACGTCGACGGCAATATCACGGAAGCGGCGAAGGCGTCTATACCGGTCCTCGATCGAGGCTTTCTTTACGGTGACTCGGTCTATGAGGTATTTCGCACCTATCGTTCGGTGCCGCTTTTCCTAGAGGATCACTTCGAGCGTCTTGAGAATTCCGCTCAGCTTATCCAAATGCAGATCAGCCAGACGCGCGAACAGCTTTTGGAGGAGATCCGCCGTACCGCACTCAAGGCAGGAGTTTCCCGTGATTCAGATGCCTATGTTCGCTATCAGATTACCCGAGGCGAAGGGGCAGTGGATCTTTATCCTGATCCCGGTCTAAAGACCAGATATGTCATCATCGTTAAAGCACTGCCGTCCTGGAATCCCGTTTTCTATGAGCGCGGAGTCAACATGGCAATTCCCAATGTTCGACGCAACCCGGTCAACGCCCTTGATCCTAATATCAAAGGCGGCAATTACCTAAACAACATCATGGGGCTGACTGAGGCAAAAGAAGCAGGGGCAGACGACTGCGTCATGCTCAACCGGGATGGGTTTGTCACTGAGGCGGCTAACAGTAATGTCTGGTTTCTAATTCGCGGGCGGCTCGTTACCCCGGGGTCAGGAAATCTGAAAGGATTAACCAAAAAGCATGTTCATCGAGCGCTGAGTGCCGAAGGCATGCAGAGTTTCGAGGAGGATGTCCACGTCAACGAGTTGTTAGATGCGACCGAGTGTTTTATTACCAGCGCCACCCGGGAGGTCATGCCAGTTGTCTCGATGATCTTGCTCGGCGGTGAGCGGTTGGAGTTTCCTGTTGGCGGCGGTGAAGTGACCCGGAAAACCCGGACGATCTTCTCCAACTTTGTAGAGAAGTACATTTCAGAGCATGCTCATGATGCGCTTGCCTGAGTCTAGGATCCACGCGCGTGAAGCAAGAGGGTCAAGATGAGTAAAACCCGAGTCCTGCTCCTATTTGGTGGCCAGTCTGCTGAGCATGAAATATCTGTCATCTCGGCGAGATCTGTTTATGCAGCGATCGATGCCTCGCGTTACGAGGTACTCCTCGCAGGGATCTCCCGGTCGGGACAATGGTTTCTCGATGATGGTCAGCAATCATTGTTGGGGCAGGACGAGGTTACGAATGGCAGCGGCGTGCCCGTGCAACTGGGTGCCGGCCAACGTGACCTCATCACCCTGGACGGCGCGCAAACCGGCATCGGCACCTTTGATGTCGTATTTCCTTTGTTACACGGACCGCGCGGGGAAGACGGGTGTGTCCAGGGCTTGCTGGAATTAGCGGATACAGCCTACGTAGGAGCAGGGGTTGCAGCGTCTGCCGTCGGCATGGACAAGGAACTTTCGCGGGCCGTTTTCGCTCACGCCGGGTTGCGCCAGACAGATTACCTGGTGGTTCGTCGCAGCGCCTGGAATGCCGATCGGCCCAGGGTGCGGCACCATATCGAAAGCGTGCTGCGTTATCCGATGTTCGTCAAACCGGTCAATCTGGGCTCCAGCATTGGAATCTCCAAGGTCCACAATACTGAGTCACTTGAAACCGCAATGGATCTTGCAGCCGGTTACGATGTCAAGATGATGGTCGAGACTTCGGTAGAGGGGGCTCGGGAACTTGAATGTGCTGTCCTGGGTAACGAAGATCCAAAAGCGTCAGTGATCGGGGAGATTATTCCTGGCGCTGAATTTTACGACTACACCACCAAGTACATCGATGACCGTTCGCAGTTGATCGTACCTGCAGACCTACCCGACGGTACGCGGGTCGATATTCAAGAGATGTCTATCAACGCATTTCGTTCGATTGATGGCGCGGGACTAGGACGGGTCGACTTCCTGCTGTCACCTTCCGGCGAAGTCTTTCTGAATGAGATCAACACCATGCCAGGTTTTACCCCGATCAGTATGTATCCAAGGCTGTGGCAGGCGAGCGGCGTCGAATACCCCGCACTGATCGACCGGTTGATTGAACTTGCCCTCGATCGACACCTTGAGACGCAGCAAATAAGCCTTAACCGATAGTCTCACGGTATATTATTTCTGCCCCGGGCAAGTGCGCGCGGTTTGTTGTCTCTTTTAATTAAACCAACTAAGATGCTATCGCTTGTGTAATCATTCTGTAAAGATAACCAGTAATGATGCGGGTAGAGCCCTTGAGCTCGCAACGCGTCTAAATCATTGATAGGAGGAGGAGATGAAAAATATTTTGTTTGTCGTTCGTTCGGCTGTTACGGCTGCGCTTGCATTCGGCCTCAGCCATGCCGCTTTTGGTGCAACGGACCTCACTGTCTATACAGCAGTCGAGGCGGAGGATCTCAAAAAGTATGCTGCACGTTTTAACGAGGATCATCCAGATATCAAAATCAATTGGGTGCGCGATTCGACCGGGATTGTAACGGCCAAACTGTTGGCGGAAAAAGAAAACCCAAGAGCGGATGTCATCTGGGGGCTTGCGGCCACCAGTCTGCTATTGATGAAGGGTGAGGGTATGTTGCATGCGTATGCCCCAAGTGGACTGGACGGTCTTGACTCGAAGTTTCGGGATAAGTCCAGTCCACCGACATGGACAGGAATGGATGCTTGGGTTGCTGCCATTTGCGTGAACACCGTGGAATCGGACAAGCATAATCTGCCGATGCCTTCTTCCTGGAAAGACTTGACCAAGCCTGTTTACAAAGGTCACGTGGCGATGCCTAACCCGAACTCTTCGGGAACTGGATTCCTCGACGTCTCCAGCTGGCTGCAGATTTTTGGTGAGGAGGGTGGATGGGCCTTCATGGATGCGCTCCACGAGAATATTGGCCATTACACACATTCCGGCTCCAAGCCCTGCAAGCAGGCAGCCCGCGGAGAAGTCGCGATAGGTGTGTCGTTCGCCTTCCGGGGCGCCAAGTCGAAAGCGTCAGGTGCCCCACTAGAGGTCATTATTCCCAGTGAGGGTATCGGATGGGACATGGAAGCCACCGCGATCGTCAACGGGACAAAAAAACTCGATGCTGCAAAGGCTTTGGTTGATTGGTCGATCACCGAGAAAGCCAACAGGATGTACAACGAAGGCTATGCGGTCATCGGTATTCAGCGTTTGGCAAAACCGGTTGAACATTTCCCTGACAACATTCCGCAGGCAATGATCGACAATGACTTTGAGTGGGCGGCGAGTAACCGTAAGCGAATTCTAGCCGAGTGGCAGAAACGCTACGATTCGAAGTCTGAGCCAAAGAGTTAGATTTTAGATACCTTGTCTGACGGCCGGTCGCTGAGGAGTCAGGGACCGGCCGTTTTATTTTTGTGCAACAATCAAAAATAGATCCGGTTATAAAGCGGATCATCTCAAGGGGGGTCAGGACATGGGAGATGTGTTTCTACAAATTGAGAACCTGACGAAGAATTTCGGAAACTTCACCGCACTTCGCGACATCTCGCTTGAGGTCTTTGAAGGAGAATTTGTCTGTTTTCTCGGTCCGTCGGGGTGCGGCAAGACCACCCTCCTGAGGGCGATCGCTGGTCTCGATATTCAAACTCGGGGTGGGATAACCCAGGCGGGTCGAGACATCTCGGTGCTGCCCCCTTCAGAGAGGGATTTTGGAATTGTTTTTCAATCCTATGCACTGTTCCCGAATCTCACTGTTAAAAAGAACGTTGCCTATGGCCTTGAGAGTCGCCGTACACGGCGGGAAGAGACATCAGGCCGGGTAAATGAACTTCTCGCCTTGGTGGATCTCGCGGATCAGAAAGAGAAATACCCCTCCCAATTATCCGGTGGCCAGCAACAACGGGTTGCGCTCGCGCGGGCCCTTGCGACATCACCCGGCCTTTTGCTTTTGGACGAGCCTTTGTCGGCCCTTGACGCGAAAGTTCGGACTCATCTACGACAGGAAATTAAACAGCTACAAAAACGCCTGGCGGTGACCACTATCATGGTGACGCATGATCAGGAGGAGGCCTTGACCATGGCTGACCGGATCGTGGTCATGAATCATGGGGTGATCGAGCAAATCGGGACACCGGAGGAAATTTATGCGACCCCCGCATCCGAGTTTGTTGCTGAATTTATCGGCACCATGAATTTCATCACTGCGGCGGTCAGTGGAGCGGGCGAGTGTGAACATCAAGGAGGTATGCTTCAGGTCTCAGGTAACTCAATGGACCCAAATCGTGGGGTCCGCCTTGCGATTCGTCCCGAAGACGTAACGCTTCTTCCCGTTTCTGAATCGGACCAACCGAATCAAACCTTAGGACAGGTGATCTCAGTTGAATACCTCGGCGCGTTTGTCAGAGTGAATGTTCAGCCAACTGGCTGGCAAGGACCCTTATTGATAGACGCTTCTACAGATCTGGCAAACGAGCTTGGAGTTTCTGCGGGCAGCAAAGTGAGCTTAAGTCTGCCGTCTGAGAAGATTCTTATCTATCAAGAGGGCGTGTAATGACTACGGCCGCAGTGCGGGTCGGCAAAGGCCCGGACGTGTTGAAGTCAAAATCGAGCTCAGACGATCGGGTAATGCGTCTTTTTATCCTTGTCGTTGGGGCTTATCTCGTGATCGCCCTGGCACTGCCGCTCTACGCGATGTTCTCCAAGAGCGTGTTCACTTCCGATGGCAGTTTTGTCGGGCTCTCGAACTATTTTTCCTACTTTCAGACGCCAGCGTTGGTCTACTCTATAAAGAACAGCCTGTTTGTTGGCATTATTACCACGCTCATTACGGTCACGATCGCTTTTATTTTGGCCTATGGTTTCACCCGGAGCCGAATGCGAGGCAAGGCGTTGTTCAAGACAATTGCCATGATTCCAATTCTGGTCCCATCGTTACTGCCCGGGATCGCGCTGATTTATCTCTTTGGGCGCCAAGGTGTCATTAACTGGGCGCTCTTCGGAAATCAAATCTATGGTCCGATTGGAATCATTATCTCGGAAGTCTTTTTCACCTTGCCGCACGCGTTGATCATTATCATCACCGCGCTTTCGATTGCAGATGCCCGACTTTACGAGGCGGCAACAGCGCTGCGTGCAAGCCGGCTGCGGATATTCTTCACTGTGACTCTCCCTGGGGTACGTTACGGACTAATCAGCGCCGCCTTTGTGGTGTTCACGCTGGCGGTAACTGATTTTGGCGCGCCGAAGGTCATTGGCGGAGATTTCAATGTATTGGCGACCGATATTTACAAACAGGTAATTGGGCAACAAAACTTTGAGATGGGCGCCGTGGTTTCTGTGGTGCTCTTGGTTCCAGCAGCATTGGCCTTTTTTGTGGATCGACTTGTGCAGAAAAAGCAGGTCGCATTGTTATCAGCAAGAGCAGTCGCGCTTGAACCCAAGCCGGATAAACGCTTTGACAGGATCATGCTGATCTACGCGATCATGGTAAGTATCTTCATCCTTGGCATTCTTGGGATGTGTCAGTTTGCTGCTCTGTTTAAGTTCTTCCCGTATAACCTTTCGTTAGGCCTCACAAACTATCAGTTCGATCTTATGGATGGCGGAGGTTGGGATAGTTATTTCAATTCAATCGAAATGGCTTCGTACACCGCGGTCTTCGGCACGATCATTGTCTTCTACGGTGCATATCTCGTCGAGAAAGGGAAGGGGTTTGGTGTGGTTCGGGGCGCTGTTCAGTTCTTGGCGATGTTGCCTATGGCGGTGCCAGGCCTAGTGCTCGGTCTCGCATATATTTTCTTCTTTAACGCGCCGTCAAATCCCCTGAATGTTCTTTATCACACGATGGCGATACTGGTGATCAGTACCATCACCCACTTTTATACGGTAAGTCATCTGACAGCGACGACCGCGCTTAAGCAGATGGATGCGCAGTTTGAATCCGTTGCCGCTTCACTGAAGCAACCTTTTTATCGCACCTTTCTCAGAGTCACGGTGCCTGTTTGCACGCCCGCGATTCTCGATATCAGCATCTATCTTTTTGTTAATGCAATGACAACGGTGTCCGCGGTGGTATTTTTGTACTCACCGCATACAACGCTGGCTTCTGTCGCGGTCCTCAATATGGATGATGCAGGCGATATCGCCCCGGCAGCGGCAATGGGGATGATGATCTTCTACACGGCTGCCGGCGTTAAAGTGCTGCACTACCTTCTGAGCCGGGGCATTGAGTCTCGTACGCAGGCGTGGCGGGTTGCTGTCGCAAACTAGAGAGAAACGTATGAAATATCTTCACACCATGGTGCGGGTCAGCGATCTTGACGGATCCCTGGATTTTTATTGCACAAAACTCGGCCTCGTCGAACTGCGTCGTTATGATGAACCCAAGGGGCGTTTCACTAATGTCTTTCTAGCCGCTCCCGGGGATGACTCAGCTCAGGTCGAGTTGACGTACAACTGGGATCCTGAGGAGTACGGCGCAGGCCGCAACTTTGGGCATCTCGCGTATCAGGTGGAAAATATCTACGCACTGTGCCAGCGCCTGATGGACGAGGGCGTGACGATAAACCGCCCGCCTCGGGACGGGCGAATGGCCTTTGTCCGATCACCCGACGGCATTTCTATCGAACTACTGCAAAAGGGGGAAGCCCTTTCGCCTGCCGAACCTTGGCTCTCTCTGCCGAACACGGGATCCTGGTAAAAAGGCGCTTTAATGCAAACTCCCGGTGTCCCGCTCGAAATCAACACGGTCGCGGTTGGGAATCACGGCGGTTCCGTCGGCATGTGCTGCTGCCCGGGAAGAATCGAACAGCACAATGATGGCGCACATCGCCAGAGAGATCTCGATGAAGACCTCGCGATGGTTAGCAGCTGGCAGCCGAATCTGGTGATCTCTCTGCTCGAACTGCATGAGTTTGAATTCCTGGGGGTTGAAAGGTTGCCTGAGGAGTTCAAAAAACGATTTCAGTGGCTGCACTACCCCGTCAGGGATCTCGCAGCTCCGTTTGATGCAGGGCAACAGGATTCGCCTTTGGGCGAGTGGTTCTTAGCGATGACCCGAGGGGAGCGTATTCTGCTGCACTGTGCTGCAGGTCTGGGGCGGACGGGGACGGTGGCCGCACGTTTGCTGATGCTGGCGGGCCAGACCGCCGACAGCGCGATTAAACAGGTTCGCGCTGCCCGCCCAGGCACGGTGGAATCGGCCTCGCAGGAACAGTTTTTGCGCAACCCGAGTTGAAGGCTTCGCGCTTAACGCGGCCCGGCGGGGCGTATCTCACCTATATCCTCAATAAGAACATCGGCATGGGGTGCCAATTCCTCGGCGCTGCCTGCACCTCCGGTAATACCAACAGATAGTGCTGCGCCGGCTTTTCTCGCCATGGCGAGATCGCTGACTGTGTCGCCGACCATGATGAGGTCACCCACTTTCAGTTGAAGTGAATCCGCAATCTCGGTCAGGACAGAAACATCTGGCTTGACTGGGCCCTCGTCGTCACCGCACCTGATATCAGCAAAGAAAAGCTCCACCTGTAAAGCGTTAAGCATGATGTTCGTAGCGTGCCGATTATCTGTTGTGGCAATCACAGCCAGGATGCCCGCCTCCACCAGTCGCTCTAAAGACTCAGCAACTGCCCCCCGAGGCGCGATCTCCTGCGTGGCGGGGGTTGCCGTCATTGCGGCCCCCATATGATCGTTGCTCAACTCAAGGGCCTTGTCCCAGCTAATCCCGTGCTGAAAAAGGACGCTGGCAATGATCACGATAAATTGATGCAAAGGCGCCGTAGCAAGAGGTCCTTGACCTGAAGTTCTGCTATTTTGGGCATCGTAGCCAGCAGCCCGATAGAGATGTGCGAGAAAAGCATCCCCAAGGCCTGCTGCGACCGCAAGGTCCGTAGCGCCTCGAACGAGTCTCGGCCCCCAAACAGCGTGAAAATCGATCAACGTTCCGTCTTTGTCAAAAACTACGCAGCGAGCAGGAACGTCAATATCCGCAATCTGTATATAACTCTTATTCATAATTAGGGAATGTAGCGCAATCGCTGAGTTTGATGTGAGTGGCGTAAGAGTTGAAAGAAACGGCAGGTAAGATCCGGGTTTTATCAAAACGTGAAATAATTGGGGTCGTATGCGTGATTGTGATTACCTGATTGTGGGTGCCGGCTCAGCCGGATGCGTTCTGGCAGCTCGCCTCAGCGAAGATCCAAGCGTCAACGTGGTTCTGCTTGAGGCGGGAGGCAATGACCGCAGCATCATTGTCCAGATGCCGACGGCGCTCTCCATGCCCATGAATACCCGCCGGTTTAACTGGGGATTTCAAAGTGAAGCAGAACCCGGCCTTGATGGTCGAGTGCTGGACTGCCCACGTGGACTCGGCCTCGGTGGCTCATCCTCGATCAACGGCATGGTGTATGTCCGGGGCCACCCGGAAGATATAAATCAGTGGGAGTCGAGCGGCGCGACGGGATGGAATTATGCTTCATGCCTTCCTTATTACCAGCGTGCTGAGACTTGGTATCGCGGCGCGGATCAGTATAGAGGTGGAAGCGGGCCCCTCGGCGTTTGTGCCGGCAATGACATGAAACTCAATCCTTTGTACCGGGCGTTTATTGATGCCGGCGTCGAGGCCGGCTACCCGGCCACCGAGGACTACAACGGCTATCAGCAGGAAGGGTTTGGCCAAATGCATATGACGGTTGATAACGGACGTCGTGCGTCAACCAGTTTCGCCTATTTGAAGCCCCTACGCAGTCGAAAGAATCTTAGAGTGATCACTGGGACCCTGGTGACGAAGGTGCTGCTTCAGGATAACCGTGCTACTGGAGTCGCCTACGAAAAAGATGGCAATATGTTTGAGCTCCTCGCTCGCGCGGAGGTGATTCTTTCTGCAGGATCCATTGGCTCTCCGGCCTTGCTTCAGCGCTCGGGGATCGGTTCCCCGATGAGTCTTGAGGGTGCCGGAGTCTCTGTCGTGCACCCGCTGGAAGGTGTGGGGCAGAACCTGCAGGATCATCTTGAGGTCTACTTTCAGTATCGGTGCCTGGAACCGATTTCCTTGAACTCCCGACTCGGACTGCTCAGTAAAGGGATGATCGGGCTGCAGTGGCTGATGTTCAAGTCCGGGCTCGGTGCGACTAATCATTTTGAATCCTGTGCCTTTATCCGGTCGTCTGCAGGGGTCAAGTCACCAGATATTCAGTACCACTTCCTGCCCGGTGCCATGCGGTACGATGGGCGGGCAGCATTCGACGGACATGGGTTTCAGGTTCATGTCGGTCCTAATAAACCAGCGAGTCGGGGATCGGTATTTATTCTGTCTGACGATCCCCGTCAGCCCCCAAAGGTCCTGTTTAACTACCTCACCGCTGAGAAAGATATTGCCGATTGGCGCGCCTGTATCGAATTGACTCGGGAGATTCTGGGGCAGTCTGCAATGGACCGGTTTCGTGGCCAGGAGATCGCCCCCGGAGAAGGCGTGCGTGCGGTCGCCGACATTGATGCCTGGGTCAGGCAAAATGTCGAAAGTGCGTATCATCCTTCGTGCACTTGTAAGATGGGTGGTGACGATGATCCCGATGCAGTATTGGACGCGAATTGCCGGGTTCGCGGCACGGAGCAGCTGCGGGTGGTGGATTCTTCTATCTTTCCGACAATCACCAACGGAAATCTCAACGCGCCAACCATCATGGCCGCCGAGCGTGCCGCGGACCTGATTGCCGGAAAAACACTATTGGCGCCCACGGAAGCCCCAGTGTGGATCGATCCGTCCTGGCAGCAGGCCCAGCGCGCGGGGCAGCCGCAACGTGAAATCTCCCGCGAATCGGTGGTCGCGCCTTGAGTCGCCCGGTTGAGGATGCCGAAATCCTGTCTGTGGTGGATTCGACGGACTCGGTCATCGGAGAGAAGAGGCGGGACGAAATCCATCTTCAGGGTTTGCGCCACCGTGCTGTGCACGTACTGGTGTTCAACCCAAAGGGAGCAATATTTCTACAAGAGCGTGGGAAGCATAAAGTAGAGAATCCCGGGATGTGGGATTCTTCGGTGGCAGGTCACGTGGACGCCGGAGAGAGCTACGACGAATGCTGCGTTCGCGAAGTTGACGAAGAGGTCGGGCTGATGCTCGATCAGGCACCACTTCGACTTTTTAAGCTCGACGCATCTGTGGATACTGGTATGGAGTTTGCCTGGGTCTATCAGGTGGACACTGACAAACCCCTAGTTCCCAACCTTGAAGAGATGTCCGGAGGTGACTGGTTTGATCCCGCTGAAGTCGATCGCTGGGTCAACTCTGGTGTGGAATCGATTTCTCCTGTGTTTCGACTCATCTGGAAGACCTACAGAGCACTTAAGGAGTCAGACTGAGCCCTCGGAATCAGCCCGTCTTGGAGACGCTCTCGTCATACGCCCGGGCAACTTCTTCGCCGATGATCGCGATGCCCGCCTGAACAGACTCGGCATCCTGGGCGTAAGAAATCCGGATACACTGGTGACGGTGTATCCACGGGTCCTGCATCCCTGGAAAGAAGTGTTCTCCGGCAATCACCAATACGCCTCTTTGCTTCAAGCGTTGATATAGGGTCTCGCTGGTGATTGGCAGCCCCTCGAACCATAGCCAGAGGAAAATGGCACCTTCAGGCGTGTGGATCCGACAGGGCAGGTCTCCCATGGCTGCCGTCACCCAGGTGACCGCTTGCTTCACCTTTTCCTGATAGTAGGGTCTTATAACCTGGTCCGACAGGTCCAGAATACTGCCGTCTTCGACCATGGCGCAAACCAGTCCCGGCCCGGTACTGCCTGGCGCGAGTGACACAATGGCGTTAGCTGCGGTAACTGCACGGATCACTTTTTCGTGTGCCACAATGATGCCGGTCCGAAGGCCGGGTAGCCCAAGTTTTGAAAGGCTGAGACACAGGATAGTGTTGTTATCCCAGAGGTTTTTCGTCTCAGGAAAGACAATGTTTGGGAACGGCCCACCGTAAGCGGAATCGAGAATAAACGGAATCCCATGTTGGATCGCTAGTTCTCGGAGATGGGCGACTTCGGCGTCGGTCAATACGTTGCCAGTAGGGTTAGTGGGACGCGAAACGGCAATCGCGCCAATCTCATCCGAAACGTCCAAGTGCGCGAAGTCCACGTGGTACTTGAACTCACGATCCCCCCTTAACTCGATGGTGGGCCGGTAGGTATGAAAAATATCTGCACCCATCCCCACGTCTGCATAACCGATGTATTCCGGCGCGAGGGGTAGAAGGATCTTTCGTTTCTTGCCCTGGTTGAATTCGCCGGCAAACAGATGAAATAGCACGTAAAACGAACTTTGGCTGCCGTTGGTGATGGCAATATTCTGGGGTCCGACATCCCATCCGCATCGCGACTGTAGCAGCGTCGCAAGTCCGTCAATGAAACGAGCGTGGCCTCTGGCCCCATCGTAGTTTCCGGCCAGGCGTTCAAACTCCTCGCCATCGGCAAGCAGCTTGTTCATAGCGTCACGAAAGACCCTCTGCATTTCGGGAATGCGCGCGGGATTACCTCCTCCGAGAGGCCGCATTTCAGCAGAACTGTTGAGGGCGCTGTCTATATCCTCCATGAGCGTGAGAATCCCCGAACCGGAGGTCAGGAAATTTCCAAATGAGGAAAACTTCATTGAGCTTTAACGCTTCAGAGTGTGACTATTGGTCAGTGGAGAGGGCATCGGGATCCGAATCGTTGAGCGACGAGATCCCGGGTTCTATCCTTTGCACGACGAGACGACCTTCAAAGGTGTCGAGACTCATGTCGGTGAGAATGCGGGCCGACTCTAGCAAGATCGCGTCTCTGGGCAAATCCTCACCCGGCGTTTCTGTGGGATCATCATATCCATAGGCTTGCTTGAGTAATTCGAAGATGCGCTTCTGCTCACCTTGTCTGTGATCACGGTCTTTTTCCCGCTGACTTTCCAGCAGCGAAACTTCGGTGACCTGAGCCAATGGCAGGTCGATTTCCCGAAGGTCAGCAAGATAGGAAAAATCCGGATCACTCAGGACACGAGCGTTGTGTATTTTGCGAAGTTGGTCGAGGTCATACGTCGGATGGTCATTGGAGACTTGTGAAAAGATTGCCGCGTCAATCTCGGCGAAGGGCAACGCATTCTCCAGCGCCTTCTCGCCATAGGGTAGGTCCGGACCCCGGCTGGGAAGCACAATGTCGGGTACGACACCTCGATGTTGTGTACTGGCCCCGGTGATTCGGAAGAACTGGGCAATGGTCAGTTTTAATTGGCCAAGCGACTGCTCTGGATCCTGAGAGTATCGGTCAAGATCAATCAGGTTTTGTACGGTCCCCTTTCCGTAGGTAGGTTCGCCGACGATGATGCCGCGATGGTAATCCTGAATCGCGCCGGAAAATATTTCGGAAGCTGAGGCGCTGTCACGATCAACGATGACCGCAAGGGGACCCGCGTAGGCAAGACCATCACTAGGATCGCGGTTAACCTGAGTCCGTCCGCGAGCATCACGTACTTGCACAACGGGCCCCGAATCGATGAACAGCCCAGTCAGAGCCGTTGCTTCGGCAAGGGCGCCGCCCCCATTTCCACGAAGGTCAATGATCAGTCCATCTATACCTTCGTTCTCAAGTTCCGTGATAAGACGGCGTACATCCCGAGTGGTACTGCGATAGTCTGCATCGCCGCGTGACCGGGCGTCGAAGTCGACATAGAAAGTCGGAATGTCGATCACCCCGATTCGGCGAACCTGTTCAGTGTCCCGTACTGCCAGCAGAGTGCTCTGAGCTGCCTGCTCCTCAAGTTTTATCTCATCTCGGGTCAATGCCAGAATTCGTGACTCGCTGTTGCCAGTCTTGGGATCGGGTCGAATCTGCAGCCGAACAATCGATCCCTTTGGCCCTCGAATTAGATCGACTACGTCATCCAGCCGCCAGCCGATGACATCGACAACCGACTCGGTATCTCCTTGCCCTACGCCCACAATCCGGTCACCGGCACGAAGGCTGCCTTCAAATTCTGCGGGGCCGCCGGGGACGACACGCTGGACCACCGTAAATTCATTTTGTGCCTGCAACACAGCGCCGATGCCCTCAAGCGACAGGCTCATCCGGATCTTGAAGTTTTCGGTCGCACGAGGCGAGAAATACCCTGTATGTGGCTCGATGGCCGACATATACGCGTTGACTATGATTTGAAACACATCCTGACTGGATAATTGAGAAATGCGCCGTTTCTGCTGCTGATAACGATCCTTAAGCGTCTTGGCAATTTCCGAATAGGTCTTGCCTTCGAGCTTTAAGACGAGGTAGTCATTCTTTACCCGCCGCCGCCACAAGTCGTCGAGGTCGGCGGAATCGACAGCCCAAGGTGCCTTGGTCCGGTCGAAGGGATAAATCTCGTCAACTGAGAAGTCGAATGGCGTCTCCAGCAGATCCAGCGCGTAATCTATTCGATTAAGTACGCGGGACCGATAAACGTTAAAAATCCCAAATAGTGGCTCACTGTCCTGGGCATTGAGATAGTCGTCAAGCTCATAGCGATAGGACTCGAAGAATTCAATATCGTTTGCCAGAAAGTAACTGCGATTGACATCAAGCGCATCCAGATAACGGTCCAGGATCTGTGATGACAATAGGTCGTCGAGCTTCGTCTTTCGATAGTGATATCGCTCAACAAAGTAGTTAATAAGTTTAAGCGTGCGGTCGTGATGGGCTTCGGCGGTGAGCGTCGAAACCGACGATATTGCTGGACTGATGCCCGCGCTCGAAAGGGCCACCAAAAGCCCGAGCAGGGCTCCCACAATCAAGTGTTTACGGAGAGCGTACCGCACAAAAATTCCAGGATTCAAAGGATGCAAATCAAAACTGGTTTGAAAGAGCTGCCAGATAGTTTATACCGTTCGAGTCTCAGCTTCCCGTGGAAAGAGCGCACTAAGGCCTTTCTCAGACGCATCCGCAATACCTCGTTCGGTAATGATGCCGCCAACATATTTACGGGGCGTGACATCAAAGGCCGGATTGGCGGCGGAACTGGACTCGGGAATGATGCGAACACGGGCTAACTTGCCGGTCTCGTTATCGTACCCCTTAATATGACTGACTTCTTCTGCTGATCTTTCCTCGATTGGGATTTCACGGATGCCGTCGCGGATCGTCCAGTCGATGGTGGAGGAGGGCAGTGCAGCATAAAAGGGGATGCCGTTGTCATGCGCTGCGAGCGCCTTCAGGTACGTGCCGATCTTGTTGCAGACGTCGCCGGTGCTTGTCGTTCGATCTGAGCCGACAATACAAAGGTCGATTTCACCCTGCTGCATCAGGTGGCCGCCGGCGTTATCGGCAATCACCGTATGCGAGACGCCGTGCGCCCCCAGTTCCCACGCGGTCAAAGAGGCGCCCTGATTGCGGGGCCGGGTTTCGTCGACCCATACGTGAACTGGAATCCCCACATCGTGTGCTTTGAAAATCGGCGCTAACGCCGTACCCCAGTCGACGGTTGCCAGCCAGCCGGCATTGCAGTGGGTCAGGATATTTACCGGGCGATCCGGGGAGGAGCTTGCGGCTTTAGAGATCAGACTGAGGCCATGATCCCCGATTGCGCTGTTGGTGGCGACGTCTTCGTCGCAGATCTGCTGCGCGAGTGTCCGGGCGAACTTTGCTCGGGTGGACTTGGGTTCCGCAAGCAGCGGCGGCAACATCCGATCCAGCGCCCAACGCAGGTTTACCGCCGTGGGTCGAGAGGACAGCAGTTCCTGATAGGCGTCTTGCAGATTTGCCTCAGCCGAGTCAGTTGCTGCGGCAAGATAAAGTCCGCAGGCGGCGGTGGCGCCGATCAGCGGTGCACCGCGGACAACCATGTTCCGGATAGCGAGTGCGGTCTCGCTAACGGTATCCAGTGTCCGGATCTCAAAAGCGAAAGGCAGCAGGGTCTGGTCGATCACCAGAACCTCTGGCTTAGCGTCAGCCAGCCATATGGATCGAAAGTGAGTACCGTCGACCTGCACTTCGGCGGCCTAGCGGTTCTTGAAGTCAGCAGGACGTTTTTCAGCGAACGCCGTCATGCCTTCTTTCTGATCTTCTGTTGCGAAAAGCGACTGGAACATGATCCGTTCAGCCGCAACCCCTTCAGTAAGGGTAGTTTCGTAGGCTTTATTGACAGCCGTTTTTGCCATGAATACCGATGGACGTGACATGGACGCAATCGCAGTAGCGGTTTTTAACGCCTCATCAAGAAGGTCGTCCACGGGAACCACTCGACTAACCAGTCCGCTGCGCTCGGCTTCATCGGCGTCCATCATACGCCCGGTCAGGCACATCTCCATCGCCTTGGATTTGCCCACAAAGCGGGTCAGGCGCTGTGTCCCGCCCGCACCAGGGATGATGCCGAGCTTGATCTCAGGCTGCCCGAAGCGAGCGTTATCGGCAGCCAGGATGAAGTCACACATCATTGCGAGTTCGCATCCTCCACCCAGCGCGTAGCCGGCCACCGCCGCGATCACCGGTTTACGGCACTGCGTGACTTGTTCCCAGTTGCGCCCAATAAAGTTACCGAGGTAAACGTCCATGTAGGAGCGGTCCTTCATGCCTTTGATATCGGTGCCTGCGGCGAAGGCTTTTTCACTGCCGGTGAGGATCATTGCCCCGATGGTGTCATCCCGTTCAAACCCCTCAAGTGCCTGACCTATCTCATCCATCAGGTGATCGGAGAGCGCGTTCAATGCGTCAGGTCGATTCAATGTAATCAGCCCGACTCTGTCGCGGGCTTCTGCAAGGATAAATTCGTAGCTCATGGAGACTCCTTTGGGGAAGCAATTACAAACAGTTACAATTACGGCCGAGTCGGAAAAGGTGTCGACGCGGGTAGGTGGTATAGGATTTGATACGACTTTGACAAAAGGAGTGTATCAGACAGTCGGTGGGTTCCGCGGTCGGGAAGATTTCTGATATTGGACGTTTTATCTTCCAGTGAGAGGATCGGTAGCCAGATTCAGGAAACAACTATGAGCACCACATTAAAAACTTCCTATTCGACGGTTTTTGAGGCATCACTCGAAGATGCTGAACGCTTCTGGTCGGAGGCCGCGAAAGACATTCATTGGACCCGCCCGTGGGACAAAGTGCTGGATGACTCGGATGCTCCGTATTATCGATGGTTCACTGGCGGCGAGTTAAATACTTGCTATAACGCCGTTGATTTGCATGTGGACGAGGGCAACGGTGACCGCACTGCGCTGATTTATGACTCAGCAGTGACGCAGTCGCATCAGACCTTCTCTTATGTTGAGTTGCGGGATGTGGTCGCGCGTTTCGCCGGAGTACTGGCCGCCCGGGGTGTCGGCAAAGGAGACCGGGTGATTGTGTATATGCCCATGGTTCCCGAGGCGGTGATCGCAATGCTCGCGTGCGCCCGGTTGGGCGCAGTGCATTCAGTAGTTTTTGGTGGCTTTGCTGCGAATGAGCTTGCGGTGCGGCTTGACGACGCGACCCCTAAAGCGATTGTCAGCGCTTCGTGTGGTATCGAACCAGGGCGTGTCGTCGAATACAAACCGCTGTTGGATGAGGCGATCGCGCTGGCTGATCATAAACCTGATTTCTGCATTGTTCTTCAGCGTCCACAGGCAGAGGCGCCGATGACCGCCGGTCGGGACTTTGACTGGAATAAGGAAACTGCCGAGGCGGTTCCGCATGAATGCGTGCCCGTGCAGGCCACCGATCCGCTGTACATCCTCTATACCTCTGGAACGACTGGTCAACCTAAAGGCGTTATCCGAGACAATGGCGGGCATGCGGTTGCGCTCAAGTGGACGATGAAAAATATCTACGACGTCGATCCGGATGAAACCTTCTGGGCCGCCTCGGATGTCGGTTGGGTCGTTGGTCATTCCTATATTGTGTATGCCCCGCTGTTGGCCGGTAACGCGACAGTACTCTATGAAGGTAAGCCTGTGGGCACCCCAGACCCGGGAGCATTCTGGCGGGTAATCAGTGAGAACCGGGTAAGCGTGCTCTTCACTGCACCGACGGCGTTTCGGGCGATCAAAAAAGAAGATCCTGTCGGAGACTACATCAGCCGCTATGACATTTCATCACTTCGGTATCTGTTTCTTGCAGGTGAGCGAACTGATCCGGACACCCTGCACTGGGCCGAAGACAAACTCAATGTCCCGGTGATTGATCACTGGTGGCAGACCGAGACCGGATGGCCGATTGCGGCCAACTGCGCTGGCATAGAGTTGCTGCCGATCAAGGAGGGCTCATCCTCATTGCCGGTGCCGGGCTGGAATCTTCAGGTCCTGGATGAGGAGGGCCAACCAGCGTCCGCTGGCGAGATCGGCACTCTTGCCGTCAAGCTTCCTCTGCCACCTGGAACATTTCCAACATTATGGAATGCACGCCAACGCCATTTTGATTCCTATCTCAGCAGGTTTCCTGGCTACTACAACACCTCAGACGCCGGGATCATTGACGCCGACGGTTATGTCTACGTAATGGCACGCACTGACGATATTATCAACGTTGCAGGACATCGTCTCTCTACCGGCGCGATGGAGGAAGTGCTGGCGGATCATCCTGATGTTGCGGAATGTGCGGTGACGGGTATTGCAGACGACCTCAAAGGGCAGGCACCGCTGGGCTTTCTGGTCTTGAGCGCAGGTTGTGATCGTCCGGTTGTTGAGATTTGTGCGGAGGTGGTCGGGATGGTCCGTGAACGGATTGGACCGGTGGCCGCTTTCAAGCAGGCACTCGTCGTGAAACGCTTGCCGAAGACGCGGTCCGGAAAAATCCTTCGTGGAACCATGCGGGCAATCGCCGATGGCGAGGAATGGAAAATGCCCGCCACGATTGATGATCCAGCAATTCTGGATGAAATCACGGCGGTGCTCGCAGGGATCGGGTTGCCGCGGGGTCAATGAGCGAAACCAATGACTGATTCAACTGATCAGCTCCTGAAATCCTGGAAGGACCTCGCGACGCGCGAGCTTTCCGGTGATCCGCCTAATGCTCTGGAATGGATAACACCGGAAGGGATCAGTATTAAGCCCCTATACACCGCGGATGATCTCGATACCTTGGATCATCAGGATGGCCTGCCAGGGTTGCCGCCTTATGTGCGGGGGCCGCGCGCGACGATGTATGCTGGACGGCCCTGGACCATTCGACAGTATTCAGGCTTTTCAACCGCTGAGGCATCCAATGCTTTTTACCGGCGGAATTTAGCGGCCGGGCAGAGCGGGCTATCAGTCGCCTTTGATCTTGCCACCCACCGGGGTTATGACTCGGATCATCCGCGGGTCACTGGAGACATCGGCATGGCCGGAGTCGCTATTGATTCTGTTGAGGATATGCGGATCCTGTTCGACGGAATCCCGCTGGACCAAATGTCGGTTTCCATGACCATGAATGGTGCGGTGATTCCCGTACTTGCCATGTTTATTGTTGCCGGGGAGGAGCAGGGTGTGGATAAGGCGAGTCTTTCCGGTACGCTGCAAAACGACGTCCTGAAAGAGTTCATGGTCCGTAATACCTATATCTATCCCCCAAAGGAATCGATGCGGATCGTTTCCGACATCATTGCCTACACCGCTGCGAATATGCCGCGCTTTAACCCGATCTCGATCTCCGGTTACCACATTCAGGAAGCGGGCGCGACGTCAGTTCAGGAACTGGCCTATACCCTGGCCGATGGGATCGAATACGTTCGCACTGCGGTTGACCGCGGCCTTGAGATTGACCACTTTGCGCCCCGGTTGTCTTTCTTTTTCGGCATTGGAATGAATTTCTTCATGGAAGTCGCCAAGCTGAGAGCAGCGCGGCTTCTTTGGGCGCAACTGGTAAAAGAAAAGTTCAACCCCTCTGATCCACGCTCGTTAATGCTAAGGACGCATTGCCAGACCTCCGGCGTCAGTTTGACCAGTGAGGATCCCTACAACAACATTATTCGGACCACTATCGAGGCGCTGGCGGCAGTCTTTGGCGGTACCCAGTCCCTTCATACAAATAGCTTTGATGAAGCGCTGGCTCTACCGACGGATTTTTCGGCCCATATTGCGCGCAACACGCAACTGATTATGCGCGAAGAGGCCGGTATCAACCATGTGGTAGATCCTCTGGGAGGTTCTTATTATGTTGAGAGTCTCACTGCCAGTCTTGCCGCACACGCACGCTCTCTTATTGATGAAGTCGAAGATATGGGAGGGATGACGCAGGCGATCATCAACGGGACACCCAAACTACGTATTGAGGAATCCGCCGCCCGGCGTCAGGCCCGTATTGATCTCGGTGAGGAAGTGGTTGTCGGTGTAAACCGATATCAAGCGCCTGCAGAAACCGAAGTGGATATTCTCAGTATTGATAATTCCGAGGTACTGAAAACACAGATTGCACGTCTTGAAGCGGTTCGCCGGGGCCGCGACCAGCAGCAGTGCCGGCAGGCACTAGAAGCGCTTCAAACAGCCGCCGGGCGACAGGCAGCCAACCTGCTAGAGTATGCAGTGGAAGCTGCAAGGTCGCGGGCGACGGTAGGCGAAATCTCGCTTGCCTTGGAAGCGCAATTCGGCCGATATCAGGCCCAAGTTAGGACGATTTCAGGCGTGTACGGTGAGGCATATCAGCAGGATGAAACTTTTCAGCAATTGCGCCGAGATGTTAAGGCATTTGCTGATCAAGTTGGACGACGGCCGCGTATTCTGGTTGCCAAGTTGGGTCAGGATGGTCACGACCGGGGCGCACGCATCATTGCAACAGGGTTTGCGGATGTGGGCTTTGATGTCGATATCGGCCCCCTGTTCCAGACGCCGGAGGAAGTGGTTCAGCAGGCGCTGGATAACGACGTGCACGTGATTGGCGTTTCCTCGCAGGCAGCAGGGCACTCAACGCTAGTGCCAAGATTGCTTGAGATACTGACCGAAAACGGCGCGGGTAGCATCAAGGTCGTGCTCGGGGGTGTTGTCCCCAAGGCTGATCGGGCGAGCCTTTCGACACTGGGGGTTGCCGCCTTCTTTGGTCCGGGGACGCCCATTCTGGAAGCAGCTCGAGAGGTTTTTGACCTCATTCCGAGGCCGCAGGACGACGATTAATGAGAGAGATTCTGGAAGAACTGGAGAGGCGCCGCGAAGCTGCACGTCAGGGCGGAGGACAGGGGCGTATTGATGCTCAGCACGCCAAAGGAAAGCTCACGGCCCGCGAACGCGTAGGCGTACTGCTAGATGAAAGTAGTTTTGAGGAATGGGACGTGTTTGTCGAGCATCGATGCGTCGATTTTGATATGGCCGACAAAGCGGTTCCTGGCGATGGGGTAGTCACGGGGCATGGTACGATCAACGGTCGCACCGTGTTTGTGTTCAGCCAGGATTTTACTGTGCTCGGTGGATCGCTCTCAGAGGCGCACGCCGGGAAGATCTGTAAGGTCATGGATCACGCTATGCGAGTAGGTGCGCCAGTAATCGGTCTTAATGACTCTGGGGGCGCTCGAATTCAGGAAGGCATTGATTCATTGGCGGGCTATGCCGAGGTATTTCAGCGCAATGTGCTGGCCTCTGGAGTGATACCGCAGATTTCCATGATCATGGGCCCTTGCGCCGGCGGTGCAGTCTATTCCCCTGCAATTACGGACTTTGTCTTCATGGTTCGGGATACGTCCTATATGTATGTCACGGGCCCAGAGGTTGTGAAGACGGTTACGCACGAGACGGTCACCCATGAAGAGCTCGGCGGGGCGATCACTCACTCAAGCCGATCCGGCGTCGCTGATGGGGCTTTTGACAACGATGTCGAGGCACTTTTGAGTCTGCGTCGCTTCATGGACTTTCTGCCGGCAAGTAATGTTGACGAAGCGCCTCGGCGTGAGCCGATAGACGCGGTCGACCGGTCCGAGCCTTCACTGGATACCCTGGTGCCCGACAATCCCAACAAGCCTTATGACATGCACGAACTCATCATTAAAGTGGTTGATGATGGGGACTTTTTTGAACTTAAGTCTGCCTTTGCCGGTAACATCCTGACCGGATTCGGCCGTATGGGTGGCTCGACCGTTGGGGTAGTGGCAAATCAGCCGATGGTGCTTGCCGGATGTCTGGATATTCAGTCATCGGTCAAGGCAGCGCGGTTTGTCAGGTTCTGCGACGCCTTTAATATTCCGATCGTAACGTTCGTTGACGTGCCAGGCTTTTTGCCGGGCACGGCCCAGGAATATGGAGGCATCATTAGGCATGGTGCAAAGCTTCTCTATGCCTACGCCGAGTGTACGGTGCCTAAGGTGACTGTAATTACCCGAAAGGCCTACGGTGGCGCTTATGATGTGATGGCATCTAAGCATTTGCGTGGTGACGTAAACCTGGCCTGGCCAACTGCAGAAATCGCAGTCATGGGGCCAAAGGGCGCGGTTGAGATCATTTTCCGCAAGGACATTGGCGATGAAGAGAAGATCGCTCAGAGGACGGAAGACTACCGCCAGAAGTTTGCCAACCCCTTTGTCGCTGGCCACAGAGGTTTCATCGATGATGTTATTTTACCTAGCGAAACCCGTACCCGGATTTGTCGCTCCCTTTCTATGCTACGGAATAAGCAACTTGAAAATCCCTGGCGCAAACACGGCAACATCCCGCTGTAGGTCGCGAAAGAAATGCTAACCCAGGGTGAAGTTGTTGTTGTGTGCCTTTCGGCGACCGAGGGCAGTGCCATCCGTGAGGTCCCCGAAGCAGTCGCTATGGCAGGCGCTGGTCTGGAAGGTGACCGCTACTGTACTGTTGGCGCGTCGCCCGAAACGCAGTTAACCCTGATTCAGGCTGAAGCGATTGATGAATTCAATGAGGCGTTTTCCACGGACCTGCCAGCGACTGCCTTTCGCCGAAACGTGATTACTCGGGGAATTGACTTAAATGTACTTGAAGGACGTACCTTTACGGTAGGAACGGTCCAGTTGCGCGGCGTCGAACTCTGCGAGCCTTGCGCCTATTTGCAGAACCTGCTTGAGATTCCAGGACTCGTTAAGCAACTTACCCACAAAGGCGGCCTGCGTTGCGAGATTGTTGGTGGTGGAATGATCCGACCAGGTGATATCGTGAGTCCGGACGAATAGCTACGAGAAAAAGGGCTAAAGCACTGAAGCAGTGCAGCCCGTTCTCTACTGGATCACATGATTGTCCCGGTAATAATGGTTCACCTAAAACTTAGTCAGACAGATTCTGCGCTTTATCTCTTAGAACAAACTTCTGAATCTTGCCGGTAGAGGTTTTGGGCAATTCGCCGAAAACGATCGTGCGTGGCGCTTTGTAGTGCGCCATGTTATCCCTGCAGAAATCAATAATCTCCTGCGGTTCGACGTCTTCTCCTTTATGCAGGGTCACGAATGCACAGGGACTCTCTCCCCAGGCCTCATCCGGTCTTGCAACAACGGCAGCCTCCAGAACCTTTGGGTGGCGATATAGTGTTTCCTCGATTTCAAGGCTTGAGATATTCTCGCCACCAGAGATGATGATGTCTTTAGACCGGTCTTTGATCTCAATGTAGCCATCCGGGTGACGCACCGCGATGTCACCGCTGTGAAACCAGCCTCCGGCGAAAGCAGCCTGCGTGGCCTCTGTGTTTTTGAGATAACCCTTCATGACGGTGTTGCCGTGGATCATCACTTCGCCAAAGGTTTTTCCATCCCATGGGACATCTTCCATAGTATCGGGATTCTTGACGCTGGCGTTTTCAAGCGTGCCGTAGTGCACACCCTGCCGCGCTATTCGTGACGAACGCTCCTGAAGTGCAAGAGCCGGCCAGTCTTCCTGAGGGATGCAAACCGTTGCTGGTCCATAGGTCTCGGTGAGGCCGTAAAGGTGGGTAACGTGAAATCCGTCAGTTTCCATGGCTTCAATCACCGCGGACGGTGGGGCGGCGCCCCCTGTAGCGATTTCCACTGTCTGGGAAAATTGGGTTTTGACATCCTGTGGAGCGTTGGCGAGCATATTCATCACGATCGGTGCGCCACACATATGGGTGACACCGTTCTCAGCGATCGACGAGAAGACGGCGCCGGGCTCGACTGCACGTAGACAGACATGAGTGCCCATTGCAGCGGTCACCGCCCAGGTAAACGTCCAGCCGTCACAGTGAAACATCGGCAGCGTCCACAGATAAACCGAGTCACGGTTCAGTTCCATTGTCGACATGTTGCCAAGTGCGTTGAGATAAGCACCGCGATGATGGTAGACGCAACCCTTGGGGTTGCCGGTGGTGCCGGAGGTATAAAGAAGCGAAAGCGCCTGCCACTCATCTAAAGGTTGGCCTGCAGGAAAAGTTTTACCACCTTCTGCGATAAATGTTTCATAGTCCATCTTGCCGAGGCACTCGCCGCCTTCGCTCTCGGAATCATCGATATCGATGACCAGCAGCTCACGCTCCGTCAGGGTGAGGGCCTCTTTGATGATCTCCGAAAACGCTCGGTCGGTCAGTAGTACGTTGGCTTCGCCATGATCCAGAATGAAGGCAATGGTTTTGGCATCGAGCCGGATATTCAGTGAGTTCAGCACCGCGCCCAGCATCGGCACACCGTTATGGGCCTCGAGCATTTCAGGCGTGTTAGCGCCCATGATCGCGACACAGTCTCCGGGACCGATTCCCTGGGCGGCAAGCGCATTGGCAAGTCGTGAGGATCGTTCCAGAAACTGTGCGTAAGAATAACGGCGTTGGCCGTGGATGATGGCAGTACGCGAAGGAGCTACCTGCGCCGCCCGGCGCAAAAAACTGACTGGCGTCAGGGGCTCAAAGTTGGCGCGGTCTTTTTCTAGTTGCGCTTCAAATATGGACACTGCGATATCTCCTCACCAATAAGACGGCAATCCTAACGGCTTTGGCGGTTTCTGTCAGAACGGTTAATAGACTAAGGCTTTTCTTTATTAACCAGGATCAAGTGGGCGACGAAGTTCGCAAAGAGCTTAATTAGAGGCGACTATAATAAACCTCAAAAGCTATCGGTGAGGGTAAGTCGCGTGCGGGTTCCACAGGGCAGATCTTACGATGAAGTGAGCGTGGGCGATGAGTTCGATTATGTGCTCACTATTACTGAGACCCATCTGGTCACGGCAGCGGGCTTGTTTGGAGATTTCAACCCACTGCATGTGGATGAGACCTTTGCCAGCCAGTCCCGCTTCGGTGGACGCATTCTGCACGGGCCCTTCACCAGCGCGTTTGTCGCGGCCCCGGTCGGGATCTATTTCTCGGGAACGGCCATTGCGTATCTTGAGCACCACTGCCGCTTCCTCGCACCGGTCAAGCCAGGCGACACGCTGCAGGCAATTTGGACAGTAACGGACATGGCCGATAAACCCAAGTTTCAGGGCGGAGTGATCGGACTTTCCTGCGTTTGCAGCAATCAAAAAGGGGTCGAGGTCACTACCGCCTCAGGTAAGATTATGGTGGCGGTTCGAGAGGCTGTCACATATAGGTGATGCAGACGACACCATGAGGAATTGGGTTCTGTTCTACCGCCGCGACTCCTTCAAACTGGCGGTCTCCATTATTCCCCAAGGACCTCGCTTCAATTGTCGAAGAGTGCCGCGCGTTGTTTTTGGAAATACTGTTTATGCTGACGAACACGAGACCAGCATGAGTTACCGGTAGCTGTTGCAATATGCTAAGGGATTTACGCAAATCTGTGGAGATATATCTTTCGGTATGAAGTCGCCGTCCCAATCAGCGGTCCAGATCAGGGAATTTGAGGTTTTTGATCAAGAACGACTGGTGCAGATTTGGCGCGACTGTGATCTGACCCGCCCCTGGAATAATCCCGAGGATGACATTCGCCAATGTCTTGGGAATCCGTCTTCCGAACTCCTTGTGGCGGCTGCGGGAAACGTTCTCTGTGGGAGCGTCATGATCGGCTGCGATGGTCATCGTGGCTGGGTGTATTACCTCGCTGTGGATCCACAATATCGCCATCAGGGGATCGGGCGGGCACTCATGGATCACGCAGAGACCTGGATGCGCGAGACAGGTTCCCAAGATTCAGGCAATGATTCGACACGACAACCTCGCGGTACGCGGGTTTTACGGTCGGCTGAACCATCGCG
>JBMUHF010000055.1:0-3699 GCA_050302555.1 Arenicellales bacterium
GGCCCCACACCTCACGGTGAAATTTCTCAAAGTGTGGCGGGTAGTCATGTTCGGCGATATGGATATCAATCAGTACCGGAATTCCCTTCCGGTTCGCCTTCAGGGCGGTTCGCAACGCGGAATCTACCCGGCGAGGGCTGACTACCTTGATCCCCTTGCAGCCCTGGGCGGTTGCCAAGGCGGAAAAGTCTGGCGATCGGGCAAAGTCCGTTGCGGTGTCGGACAGACCTTCCAGTCGCTGGATATATTGAACCCATCCAAGTCTCTGGTTGTTCAGTAAAACCCAAGTGATACCACAACGCTGCTCCGCTGCGGTTGCCAGTTCCATCATGGCCATCTGTAGCGCACCATCCCCGGTAACGCAAACAACCTTTTTTTTGGGTCTCGCCATCTTCGCGGCAATGGCGCCTATCACTCCCATACCCATGGCGGTTTGCTCGGCCATGGGTATACAGTCGTCCGTGTCGAGTACCTGGTAGTAAGGCCAGTAGTATGACCAGAGATCCGCTCCGCCGTTTTCGTGAACCATAATCGTATCTTTCCCAAAAACACGGTTAATCGCATGTACAACTTGCTTGGGGGAGATCGGGGTCTCGTGTTTGCTGGCGACATGCTCAACCTTCTGGACATAGTTGTTATGCCGCTTTTCGATGTCTCGCAGGCGACCCGATACCCCTTTGAGGTTTTGAGAGGACATTGCATCATTAAGGTCAGAGACCGCCAGGCTTGCGTCACCCACCAGAGCCGCATCGGGCCGTAGATTCATCCCAATACTGTCGGGATCGATGTCAATCTGAATGAACTTTGCGCTCTTGGGCCAAAGGGTCCATCCCCCAGTCGAGAAATCCTCCAGTCGAGACCCAATCGAGATCACCAGATCCGCGGTATCAAAATACTTTTTGCCGGCTTGCGTAAAGTAAAGCCCGATCTGACCGAGACAGAGCGGATGGTCTTCCGGATAGGTGCCACGCCCCCCAGGAGTTGAGAAAAGTGCCGCCCCGATCTTTTGTGCAAGGGTCTGTACCGAAGAACTGCTGCCTGCGTTCACGGCACCTGAGCCGCAGATGATGATGGGCCTTTTTGCTTTGACAAGAAGACCTCGAGCCTTTGCAACGGCATCAGGATCCGGTCGACTGCGATGTCGATCCATCGCTTTCTGGTAGGTTGGCATCAGGCATTTTTTGACCGCAATATCGGACGGCAGATCGAGAAAAACCGCGCCGGGTCTACCGTTTTGTGCGAGCGAAAATGCGCGTTGCATTGCCCAGGGGGTTGTTGTGGGGTCAACGATCCGGGTGGCCCACTTGGTGACTGGGCGCATAAGTGCGACTGAGTCAAGTTCCTGAAAAGCGCCCATACCGTCTGTGCTGATTGGGACCCCATTTGAAAGGATGATGACGGGGAGAGATCCGGAAGTCGCCTCAAGAGCTGCCGTGACCATATTGGTAATCCCCGGACCCGGATTTCCAAAGCAGACAGCCGGGCTTTTGTTCAGTCTGGCGTCGGCATAGGCAAGCGCCACACCGGAATGTTCATGACGGACCAGTACCGCCTTAATATCGCTATATCGGTCCAGGTCTTCGAGCAGGTGGATGGGGTTGCCCGGCAGGCCATAAATTCGCTGGATTCCCTCGGCCTCCAGCGCTTCAACAACACTTCTCCATGGGGCCATTCTCTTCATAGTCGCTCCTAATAATTGATGCTGAACCACTGAAAAGTAGACATTTTATTTAGACACAAGAAATAAGGTTAAATTTTTGTAGATTTTCTTGCACCACGGGGTGACATATCGGGAAGTTTGCCATTAATATATCTCATCAATAATATAAAAACCCCCGACTAGGTTCAGAATAATTATTTGTTATGTATGCGAACCGGTCGTTTTTCTGTTCCACATAAGGAGGCGTTGCAGATATGGATATAAAAAATGTAAAAGAGAAGACTACTGTAGATAAAGGAAGACGCAAAGTCATCAAGAGCGTCGCGACGGGAGCCGCGGTCTCAAGTTTGCCGGCACCGTGGATTGTGAAGTCAGGGTTCGCAAGCGACCCGATCGTGCTTGGGTTGCCGATCGCGCAAAGTACCGCCGGCGGTGTTGCCGATCATTTGGATCACCTTCAAGGCGCAATACTGGCTCAGGAGGAGATTAACGCAGCCGGCGGAATCTTGGGGCGGGAACTCAAGTTCAAAGTGGTCGATATCGACATCTTTTCGCCGGAGGGCTGCCAGACCGCCATGCTCAAACTGGTCGATGAGGGGGTCCATGCAATGACGACTGCGTTTACGTTGGCGCCAATTCCAACGATCGACGCAACTGTGAAATACAAGGCCCCGTTACTGTGGGGTGTTACGCAACGTCAGTATGCTGATCACGTCGCGAATAACCCGGATAAATACAGTCACTGCTTCCAGACTGATCCCTCCGAGGTGCATTATGGCTATACCTTCCCGATTTTCCTCAAAGACATGAAGGATCGGGGATTGTGGAAGCCTAATAACAATGCTATTCACATCGTTCAGGAGCAAATTGCCTACTGCCAGACAATCTCTAGAACCCTCCAGGAAGCCATTCCTGACAGTGACTTTGAACTGGCCGGGGTGACTGATATTCAGTTTCCCGTGCAGAACTGGGAGCCGGTGATTCAGGAGATCAAACGGCTTGGTGCGGGGGCAGTGATGCTTGATCACTGGGTTGCCGCCGAATACGCCGCTTTCTGTAAGCAGTGGCGCGCAGACCCACTTCCGAACACCCTCATCTACATGCAGTACGGACCATCGCAGCCCGAGTTCTTGGATCTCGCAGGCCCGGCAGCAGAAGGCTTTATCTGGAGTACTGTGTTAGGCGTATACGCAGACGAGATGGGTATGGCCTTTCGTGAGAAGTACCAAAAGCGCTGGCCAGGCACGATGGGTCTTTGTTACACCGGTAACGCCTACGACACGGTCTATTTCCTGAAACAGGCCTGGGAGCATGTAGGGGACCCCAATAAGTTCGAGCAGGTGTGTGATTACATCAGAACGACAAAGTACCGCGGCGTTTGCGGGCTGCTTGATATGAACAACAAGTGGCAGGAGGGCGCTCATTATCCGGATGATGGTCACCCGGTGACTGCGAAGAACATAGAAGACGGTATGGGTCAACTTTATGTCCAGGTTCAGAACACTGAGCATAAGATCGTTTACCCAGACGTGTTGAAGGAGTCTGAACTCCAGCCCTTCGGATGGTAGAGGCGGAAACGTCGGCGGGTGCGACTAACCAGTTGCAGCCGCCGAGCACCCCTCTTTTTGCGTGCAAAGATATCTCTCTCGACCTAGGGGGGCGGGAGATTCTGAAGGACATTTCTCTGCAGGTCGACTGAAGTTGGTAGAAGGTTCTGAGTCTGAGTCTGAGTCTGAGTCAGACTCAGACTCAGACTCAGACATTCTCAATGCGCACGCGAGCCTCGGCGCGCTCGTTGCTGGTTCCTCGAAGACCGCCAGTGCCTTCCCTGGAGAACCAATATCTAGCACGAACAGCGCGTCACCGCCCGCGACCGGATCGAAGACAAGCACCTTCCCACCAACTTCATTATAGTGCTTATCAAGCTCCATGGTACCGCAAGCAAGCCGCGGCGCGCCCGTCGCCAGATCCGCGAAAACCGCCAGTGCTCTCACAAAGTCGCCTACCTCGAGCACGAGCAGCGCCTTCCCCCCCAGCAC
>JBMUHF010000056.1:0-10694 GCA_050302555.1 Arenicellales bacterium
CTACGTCATTACGGCAATCACAGATCTCAATATACGCCTTGAGGAGCCAGGCGATACGGAAAGAGAGGTGAAAGTTGCCGCCGGTGAGGCGTACTTCCGTAATCTGGGCATAGAGCACAACGTCATCAACATGGGGCAGGCGTCCATGTCTTTCATCGAGGTGGAACTCAAGTAGGTGCGTCAAGCGCCCGCAAGAGCTATCAAGCCACTGGCATCTACGCAGATCCCGTCTGGGCACGTTTCATCACGGCATAGCGTCTTGGCGCTGCCAGGAAAAAACAGACAAAGGAGATCAAAAAACTCCCCGCGGCGAATGCAAACGGGTAGTGATACGAGCCTGTTACATCAAACAGCACACCGCCAAGCCAGGGTCCGAAGGCCCCACCAAAGCCCATCCCTCCGGTGACGATACCGCAGAAGAGTCCAAAGTTCCGGCCAAAGAAGATATCAGCCACACCCACAAATACGCAAACCGCAAAGAGCCCCGCGCCGATCCCGAATAAGACAGCAAAGCTATAAAGAGGGAATACACCTGATCCGGGCTCGAGAAACATTAGGATAAGAGTGGCGACAGAGGCGAAGACTGCTGCCATCAGGATAGTCGTTTCTCTACCGATGTAGTCCGAGATGAAGGAACTCGCCTGGCCAATCACCATAGAGAGCCCAAAGGCAGCTGTGGTAGAGGCAGCAACCGCTGGAGAGTAGCCAATATCAATCGCAAACTTAACCTGATGCGCTAGGATCAGATAGCCGCCAGTACCCCAAAAAAGCATATTTGAAACAAATAGCAACCACAGCGGCCGACTTCTCAAGCCAGATGCCCGGGTCCATATCTCCGTAGATGCCAGAACAGGTTTCGTTGATGACGAATCACTCGCACCGGATGCGTTCTCGTCAGATCCGATAGGCCTTAGCCCGCGCTCTTGTGGTGAAAACGTGTAGCCGAGCAATATGATTGGGAAGAGAATGGCGATCGTCAGCAAGCCCATAACGACGTAGGCCATGCGCCAGCCGAAGCCTTCAATAATGAACTCCATCAGGAAGACGAAAACAAAACTTAGTCCGCCCCCGGTCTGTGCTAGACCCAGCGCCATCCCGCGGCGCTCAGCAAACCAGTTCATGATCGTGGGGTTAAGGACAGGTGAGCCAGCACAGGCCAGCCCCACAGGCGCGAGCGCACCGAACAGGAGATAAAAATGCCACAGTCGGGTCGCGTAGGAGCAGGCCGCAGCAGCCAACCCCAAGACGACAACACCAAATAGCAGCAGCGCTTTGGGCGATACTTTGCTACACAGTGATCCCGCGATAGGGGCGCAGATTCCGTAGACCAGAAGATGCAGGGAAAACATCAGCGCTGTGTCCCCGCGTGTCCAGCCATATTCATCCAGGATGAATGGGAAAAAGACTGGAAACGAGTGCCTGACGCCATAGGCGAGCAACATCATTACAAAGCTCACCACGAGGATCACAGTAGCAGCGACGATGATGGGCTTTTGGAGTGTAGACACGGGTCGTTAACAGAGTTATTCGGTAGGGATTTATTTCACTGGCCGCGCGAGAGTATAGTCGCTGATCGTTAGGGGTTGAGCCCTAGTCGGCGATATACTCATATGACTACATAGATAAATTCGGGAGGATTAGATGAATAACAGGACGCTAGTTAGTTTGGGCGCATCACTCGCCTTTGTCGCTGGTGCGGCCAGCGCCGATATCAAAGTTGGCTTTATCGGCTCGCTCAGTTCCGATACCGGGCTCAGTACCTTACGCGGAGCAGAGATTGCCATCGACGAACTCAATGCCGCGGGTGGCGTGCTCGACGGGCAGAAGATTACCCTGGTCACCGCCGACACCGGAGAAGACGTCACTGAAGGCATAAAGGCCTACGAGTACTTGGCTGAAACCGAGGAAGTGGATTTTGTGATTTCCGGCTCCATCGACGATGTATCTCTAGGTTGGTTACCCCGTATGCAGGAGTACCGTATTCCGACCCTGGATACCTGGACGTCCTATATCGGCATCATCGACATGATCGTTGAAGATCCCGATGCGATGCGCCCCTATTTCATGAACATCGCCTCTGATGAGGCGCTCGCGACCTTGTACATCAGCTTCGGCGCTGATGTATTGAAGGCGAAGATGGGCTTTGAATCGGTAGTGGTGCTTGCAGAAGATACGGCGTTCGGCGAGGCGATAACCGGCCTGGTAACCGCGTACCTGGCGCCGGTGGCGGGTATTGAGGTGAAGGAAGTTATTAGTTACGACATCAATACTGTGGATTTCGCACCGGTGTTTGCTAAAGCGCAAAACACTGGAGCCGATTTTATCTACCAGGTCAGTTCGGTAAACAGCCAGGTAATGTCTTCACAGTACGTGAAACTGCAGGTACCGATGGCCATGACCGGTGTCAATGTCTCTGCGCTTGGCTTGGAGTATTGGGAAGATACCGGTGGCGCGGGTGGTGGGATATCCACTTTGTCCCCCGTACCGTCTGTTGGTTTTGCCCTGGACCCGACCAGCCAGGCTTTCGTTGACACTTACCAGGCCCGGTACACCAGCCGACCGAAGGTGCCGCACTTCAATGGTTTTAATGCCTACCACGGACTGAAGCAGGCTATGGCGGCAGCTGAGGAGGCCGGTGGGTTCAAGGACGTGGATGCTTGGGCTGCGGCAATGCTGAAGCAGGATCTGAAACTTGAGAAAGACGGCCAGCTTTGGCTGCGTTATGGATTCTGGGACTATGACACCGTCGAATCTGTCACTGGCCGTACTTATCCGCATAACGCCTATTTCGATCTGGCACCACCTTATGATTTCGCTCAGCCTTCCATGGTTGTTGTGCAATGGAAAGAGGATGGCACCGTAGGGGTGGTATATCCTTTCGAATATGCCAATACTGAATTCACGCTGCCAAGCTGGGTTCCGGAAAAATAAGAAACACTTTTCTGAACTGGCGGGCCTTTTGGCCCGCCTGCTTTTTTAGCCCATCGCGATGTTCCCGATAATCATTCAGGGATTACTTTTGAGCGGCCTCTATGCGCTTATCGCTATGGGCTTTATGCTGATTTTTTCGATCGGGCGGACATTGAATCTGGCCTACGGCGCCTATCTGATGATTGGCGGCTACGTTTATTTCTGGATCTCACAGCAACTGGGATTACCGCAAATCATTGGATTTTTCGGTGCAATAGCTGTCGGGATTCTTATGGGTCTGATGAAACATCAGTTTATTGTCAGACCACTTAAAGGCAATCATGTTGCGGTGGAAATCTCCACTCTGATTCTCGCGGTTGTGCTCCAAGCGGGTATTGTTCTCGTCTTCGGCGACAGTTCTAAGATTCTTTTGCCCATCGTACCTGGGGTGTTCCGTGTTGCGGGCGCAACGGTCACCTACAGCATGCTTACCGCCACGATAATCAGTTGGTTGATCATCACGCTTTTGTATCTGTTTGTTCGCAGGACACATACTGGACGTGCGATGCAGGCTGTGTCCATGGATCAAAAAGGAGCATCGATATCTGGTGTGGATGTCGACCGTATCAATCTGATCACATGGGGATTGTCTGGCGCGCTGGGCGCAATCGGTGGCGCATTTTTTGCCAGTTACACCCAACTTTCACCAGCCATGTGGGTCGCGCCGTTAATCATTTCTGTAGCAATTGTGATTGTTGGCGGCATCGGTTCGATCGTCGGCACATTGATTGTTGCTCACATAATTGGCTTCCTCGAAGTGATCGTGGTATCCGTTTTTGCTCCCGAATTACGGGGCGTGTCCACCATGCTTCTGATTATTGGCGTACTTATTGCCAGACCTCAGGGGTTGTTTGGGCGAGCTGAGACCTGAGATGGAGTTAAGAAGGATTCATCTGGTGTTCTGGGCGGTATTTATTATCGGGTTGTACCTGATGCCCGAACTGGTATCGAAAGGCACCCTACGGACCATGATTTTTGCCTGTTATCTGGCGATTTTTGCGGTGTCCTGGGATCTGCTCTCCGGTCGGACCGGTTACATTAGTTTCGGCCATCCGTTCTTGGTGGGTATCGGTGCGTACACCACTGCAATCCTGACAAAGCGTTTTGATGTAGCGGTGGAGATTTCAATTCCCATTGCTATCCTGGTCACCATGATTGGGGGGCTGGTGGTCTTGTTGCCCGCCTTGCGGATCAAGGGGTCCTATTTTGCTTTAGTGACCTTGGCGTTCATGGAGCTCATGTACCAACTGGTGCAGGTAATTCGTCCCGATCTCACCGGTGGTACCCGAGGTATGTCAGGTATCGAGACCTTGACCCGGGGTGCAGTCAATGGGTATTACCTCGCCGTTACCCTGATGATTGTTTTGACATTTGCCGCCTGGTTGTTGATGCGGACTCGATTAGGAACCGCCCTATGGGCGGTCGGCATGAATGAGGAGGGCGTACGCGGCTCTGGATTGTCGAGTATCAAACTCAAGATGTTTGCCTTTCTCGCATCGGCCTTTATTGCGGGGATTGGCGGAGCATTCTATGTCCACTATCTTGGGTCGATCGCGCCTCGTGCGCTATTCGATATCAAATTTCTGTTTACGATATTAGTCGCTGCATTGATCGGAGGCGCGGGATCCATTGTGGGCCCGGTTTTTGGGGCGTTTTTCCTGGTTTTGCTGTTGGAATGGTTGCGGCCCTGGCTGCCTGGTGCAGAGCGATACTTCATATACGGAGGCATTGCCCTCGTCGTCTATATGTATCAGCCCAAAGGGATGGTGGCAATTTTTGAATCCCTCTATAACCGCATCCGGAGTTTCAGGTCATGAGTGCTGCCATCGAAGTCCGGAACCTGGTCAAAAGATTCGGCGGCCTGGTCGCAACCGACAACCTGAGTTTTGAACTCGAAGAGGGGGAGAGTCTGGGTCTGATCGGGCCCAATGGGGCGGGAAAAACCACGGTGTTTTCCCAGATCATGGGAGAACTTGCACAAACCAGCGGGACGATCCGATTCCAAGGACAAGAAATTAGCAAATTATCAACCTCTGAGCGTATCTCCAAAGGGGTCAGCCGAACTTATCAGGTGCCGCGGCCCTTCACGGAGTTGACCGTGCGAGAGAATATCAGGGTGGGCTTGATGCCAAACAGTATCCGCAAGTTGATTTTTGGTGCCACGGATGCTGCCAGAGAAGAAGAGCTTGCCGAGTCGGTCGGTTTCAGTTTGGAAGACCTTCAACGGTCTGCAGCTGAGCTCTCCATGGGGGATTTACGCAAATTGGAGTTTGCCCGCACCTTGGCAACAGGGGCGCGGACACTACTGTTGGATGAGGTATTTGCCGGGCTGACTACCGGTGAAATTGCAATGATTGCAGATCTGATTGAACAGCTGCGTAGGCAGGGCTTTACTTTCTTGATTGTCAGTCACGATCTTCCAGCAATGACTCCGCTGGTTGATCGCGTCATTGCTATAGAACTGGGTGCTTTGCTTGCCGAAGGAACGATGTCAGAGGTATTAGCCAACGAGGACGTACGAGCCTCTTATCTTGGGGAAAGTTGATGCCACTGATCCAAATCAATGATCTTTGCGCATGGTATGGAAAGGCTCAGGCCCTCAATCAAATCAATCTTGAAGTAAACCGCGCTGAGACAATTGCGATTGTCGGCGCGAACGGTGCCGGTAAGTCAACTCTACTGGACAGTATCATGGGCCTGGTTCGCAATACCGGCTCCATTTATCTGGAGGGCGAGGATATCACCGCCACGAAAACCCAGGACCGGGTAGAGCAGGGTATTGGATATGCACCGGAGCGATTTAATCTCTTTCCGTACATGACCGTGAGAGATAACCTACTGGTTGGAGCCTATACCGCCAGAACTGAGATTGACAAAAACCTCAGCGCGGTTCATAAGTTGTTTCCACGCCTCGCCGAACGTGAGCAGCAGGAGACGGCTACCCAATCCGGTGGTGAGCGCCAGATGGTGAGTCTGGGCAGGGCCATGATGTCATCACCCCGTATCCTGCTAGTGGATGAGCCCACAATCGGTTTAGCGCCAAAGGTCTGTGGTGAAATAGCAGAAGTCTTAAGACGTCTCAGAGAAGAGATGGGGCTCACCGTTATTGTGACGGAGCAAAATGCCAACTTCGCACTGTCTCTGGCGGATCGGTTATACGTCCTGGAAAGTGGGCGCATTACCGCCAGCGGATCGGCTGATGAACTGGCAAAGGACGATACCTTGGCCAAGAGCTATTTTGGCGCCGGGTAGCGGTTTGCTCGTGTTTTTATCGTAGAGGGTGTCTAGGGGAGGGTAACAGCATCAATGATGATCTGGCGAGCGCGTCGGTGAGGAATAGAGCCTCCGAAATTCCGACGAAACTGGAACTGCGCGGCGGGCGTATTGAGGTTTTGGCAGAGCAGGCGCGTGTCATTATCGTCGATATCTTTAATCGGCTTGGTTGTCATGACGATACCAGTCAGGCGATAACAGACCATTTGATCGATGCCAATCTCTGTGGTGTCGAGAGTCATGGTGTGATGCGGGTGATGCAGTACGCGGAGCGAATGCGTAGTGGCACCCTGGGCGCTGGTGTGCGGCCCGAAGTTCGGACCACTGAGACCGGCGCAACGATGATAGACGGTGGTATGGGTAGCGGTATTCCGGCGATGTTGCTGGCCTATGAGACAGTTATCAGTCTCGCACGAGACAGCGGATTGGCGGCCCTCCCGATCATCAATACCGGCCACACTGGGCGACATGGCGCTTATGCGGACGCCGCGGCCGGCCAAGGTTTCCTCACTATCTGCACCGGTGGCGGCAATCATCGGGTTCATGGCCAGGTCGCACCCCACGGCGGTGCCCGGGGGATGCTGCCGACCAACCCGTGGTGCATCGGCATTCCAGGCGGGGATCTGGGGCCGGTAGTCATGGATTTTGCTACCGGACGGATCGCCGGTGGCTGGATCTATGCGGCGCAATCGGCCGGAGCGTTATTACCAGAGGACTGTGTGATCGATCGCGACGGTAACCCCACCCGTGACCCGCAGGCATATTTCGACGGAGGCGCCATCCTGCCTATGGGGGGTCACAAGGGTTACGCGCTGTCTCTGATGGCCGAGTTGATTGGCGAGGCGATGCTGGGCCCTTCTTCGCCTGAGTGCAACTGGTTTTTGCTGGCGGTGGATACCCGTCGGTTTCGCCAACCGGAGGCGCTGCAGGCGGCTGCCGAAGAGGTGCTGGCCGACCTTCGCAACTGTCCACCGGCCCCGGGCTTTGAAAAGGTTGAGATCCCGGGCGAGCTCGAACGGGAGCAAAGGCGGCGAAGTAACGGCGTGATTGCGGTTCCAGAGCAGACCTGGTGCCAGCTGATGGATCTCTCCGAGGAACTCAAACGGGGGTAGACGTAAATGAAAATTACGGACATCAAAACCTATCTGGTTGAGGCGCATCGCCGTAACTGGGTGTTCATCGAAGTCGAAACCGACGCCGGCGTGGTCGGTGTGGGTGAGGCCACCATTGAGCCCTTCGAGCGCACGATGGTAACCCTGATCGAAGACTACAAACGCACGGTCATCGGTAAGGATCCAAGGGCCATAGAACACCTCTGGGAAGATCGCTATCGGGGTCAGTTCCTGCGCTCGGATCTTCTTGTTAACGTGGCCCTTAGCGCCATCGAGATCGCCTGTTGGGATATTAAGGGCAAAGTCTTGGGGGTGCCCTGTTATGAACTTTTCGGCGGGCCTTATCGCGACACGATACCCTGCTATGGCAACTACTGGTTTATGAAGACCCGCATGGGCAGTACGAGCGTCGGCGAGTATGCCGAAAGCGCTGCCCGTGCAGTAGAAAACGGCTTCCGGGCCCTCAAGTGGAGCCCCTTTGGCTACGCGGCTCATGCGATGACTCCAGAGCAGGAACACATTACAGTGGAATGTGTGCGCCAGGTGCGTGAGGCCGTTGGGCCCGACGTGCACCTGATGGTCGACGCTCATGGCCGTTTCGATTTGCCTCAGGCGCGTCGGCTAGCCCAACGCTTTGAGGAATTTGATCTCTATTTTATGGAGGAGCCTCTTCCGCCGGAAAATCTTGACGCTTACGTGGAGCTCAAACGCAGTACCCGAACCCCCATCGCCACTGGTGAGCGTTATGTTGCCCGCTTCCAGTTTCGGGAGTTGCTGGAAAAATACTGCTGTGACTTCATCCAGCCCGATGCAATCTATACCGGCGGAATGAACGAACTGCGCAAGATTGCCGCCATGGCAGAGGCCTACTATTGCCCAGTGATTCCTCATAACTGCAACGGCCCCGTGTGCACTGCGGCCTCGATTCACGCCGCGGCCTGTATCCCCAATTTCCGGATGCTTGAGTACATCCCGGTGCCGGAACGCGAAGATGTACTGATCGAGCCTTTGGTAATGAAGGATGGCGCTTTTGAATTACCTACCGGACCAGGGCTTGGTGTCGAACTCAACAAGGCGGTTTTTGACCAATACGTCTTTCAACCTCGCGATCTGGATCACTTCAGCGAAGTCCGGGAAATTGTGCTGTAGCCCTTTAATCTGCCCCTGCTAGAGACCACGCTCGTTCCAAAATCTACTGGCGGCGCAAGGAAACAATGAAATGAACCAAAAAAAGTTTATCGCCATTCATACTTATCACAGCGATGAAACCAAAGGTCAGTTCTGGGCCGGCACGAAGGGGTTGGAGCGAACGGATACCGAGTGGCGGGATATGTATATTTTCGATAAATGTCAGTGCACCGCAGTTTGGGTGGGGTCCGATGATTTCTTTTTCTGTCAGTGGGAGTCTGAAACAGAAGACGACATCCACAAGACCCTTTCCGAAATGGGAGCCGATGACTACATTTTCACGGCGCTCTATGAAATCGACATGCACATTGATACAAACAACCTAACCGGCAAGAACCCCTACGGAGGTATCGAATACCTTGATTCCGGATCCTCTTAGACCGGGCATGTCCAGTGCCCCTGAGGGAGTCCAGCAGTTCCTCCGGGTTTATCGAATTCATGTCGTCGTACAGCATCTGTGCTGTCCGGATACGGTCCCGACATACATTGGAGAATATTTACCGTGAACCCAGCATTTGAATTGTCAGAGTATCAGCGCCGCCTCACCAAGGTCCGCACCGCGATGTCGGATAAAGAACTGGATGCTCTGGTCATCGGTGATCCGGCAAACATGAACTGGCTTACGGGGTTTGATGCCTGGTCCTTTTATGTACCGCAGGTGATGCTGGTACTGCACGATCATCCGCCGGTCTGGTTGGGGCGACAGATGGATGCCGGTTCAGTCGCACTGACGACGCATCTTGGGGCTGAGAGTGTGCGCCCTTATGCAGAGGATCTGGTTCAGCGGGACGGCGTTCATCCAATGGATGCTATCGGCACCTCACTGGCTGATTTTCACCTCGAGGGGAAACGCGTCGGGTTTGAAAGCGACACTTACTTTTTCTCGTTTAAGGCGGTTGAACGCCTTCGGGCGAAACTGTCCGGTGCGATCTGGGTCGATGCTGATCTGCTGGTGAACTGGTGCCGGGCCGTAAAGAGTGATGTCGAGATTGAAGCCATGCGGGGTGCGGCCAGGATCGCTAGCCACGTGATGACCCTCGCGGTTGAGCATATTGCCCCAGGGGTGCGTCAATGTGATTTGGTGTCAAAGGTGCTTGCGGCGCAGGTCAGTGGAGTCGATGGCCTTGGTGGCGATACGACCGCGCTTTGCCCTTTGATTCTTGCGGGAGAAGCGGCCGCAACGGCTCACCCAATGTGGACGGATGCGCCGTTTGAGCAGGATCAGACAGTGGCACTGGAACTGGGCGGCGCCTACCGACGCTATAACGCTGGATTGGCCCGCACTGTTCAGTTAGGAAAGGGGCCCCAAAAAGTCTTTGACACGGCTAAGGCTGTCACCGAAGGCCTGGAGGCGGTGCTGCAGACGATACGGCCAGGCGTTCGTACCGGCGATGTCCACCAGGCATGGCAGGACGTTTTGAATCGATACGGACTCACAAAGGAAAGCCGAATCGGCTACAGCATTGGCGTGGGTTATTCGCCGGACTGGGGCGAACATACCGTCAGCCTTCGAGCCAACGAGCAGACAATCCTTGAACAAAACATGACCTTGCATGTCATGCTTGGGATGTGGATGGATGGCTGGGGAATCGAATTCAGCGAGACGGTGGCCGTAACGAAAAGTGGTGTTGAAAGTCTGACCCAATTTGAGCGAAGGATCATAACGGTTTAGTTGTATTTAATCTGCCTATTTCTCAGGCCGACTCCAGTCGAAGATTAGAAAAAGAAAACCCCGCCGTGGCGGGGTTTTCAATGAGCGCAATACGGCACTCGATCATCTAGTTCTTTTTGTCAGGTTTTAGAGCGAATTCTTGACCAGCCGAACAGCAGTAGGGCGGTGAGTACCGTGACGATGATCGCGTCATCCATGATGGAAACCGCAGAGTCTGCCGTGAAGTGCTGATGCCAGAGATTAAGGAAGATACCAATTTGGGCAATGACTAGTGCTACGAAAAACGCGCTAGTTCCTGAAAGACCGCTGATAAAGGTTCTGACCAAGACAACCACGATACCCAGCCAGGTGAATCCGAGCACTCTGGCAAGACCAATAGCCTCTGCCCCGATCCCATTTTCGGCTAACCAGGCTTCGGTCATAAAAATCAATTGGAAGACATAAAAAATGCTCCCCAGCGTGACTAAAATCATGGCGAT
>JBMUHF010000057.1:0-17185 GCA_050302555.1 Arenicellales bacterium
GCAGTTCGGGACTTATATGAACTGGCCATTGGGAGCTGCGTTATAGATCATTATGCTGGTCGTAGTCTTAACGATAATTACCCTTTCCGATCGGTTTGAGCAGGCCGGCCGGCTTGATCTGGGCTAGGAGCCAGTAAGAGACCGCAAGATGAAAAGGAAGTGTAGTGATTTTGTAGAGCGGTTTGGTGATAGCTTCATTGCAACATCGGCTATGACCGTTATGGCTTTTCTCTACCTACCGATCTCTGTATTAATTATTTTTAGTTTCAACGATAACCGCATCATGACACTGCCGTTGAATGGGTTTACCTGGCGCTGGTACGAGGCTGTTGTAAATAACGCCGACATGCTTGAAGCGATCGGGAACAGCCTCTATGTTGCCTCCTTTGCAACAGCCGGCTGCCTGATTATCGGTGTGCCAGCCGCGTTTGCATTGGACCGGGTCAACTTCCCTGGCAAGGCGGCGTTCCGTCGCTTGATATTGCTCCCCATTGCATTACCAGGTGTCATCACAGGCATTTCTATGCTTAATCTATTCCGGGTAATTGGGTTCAACCTGAGTCTGGAAACAGTGATCCTTGGCCATGCGACAGCCTTGGTATCGATTGTGGTAACCCAGGTTTTTGCCCGGTTGCAGCGCCTGAACCGGAGCTACGAGGAGGCCTCTAGTGATCTCGGGGCACGACCATGGCAGACGTTCTTCTTCGTAACGTTGCCCAATATTCGTTCAGCGGTTATCGGCAGCGCCCTTCTTGCCTTTACCGTCTCGTTTGATGAGATCCCGGTTACCTTTTTTCTTACAGGGCGCGACAACACACTTCCTATGTACATATGGTCAACGCTCAGGCGCGGAATCACGCCAGAAATAAATGCGGTTGGCACAATCATCATTCTCGTATCCTTGTGCCTTATCGTACTCTCTGTCTATTTACTGCAGGACACCGACAAACGACATAGGTGAGATCAAGTTCCGTCACGCAAGCCCCTATTTATCGATCACCCATTCTGGTCCAGGACTGGTCACCATGCGCACAGAAGAGTTCTCTGATAGAACGTTAAGCCTTGCAATCGTCCTGGGCTCTGCGATCTGGGGTCTTTACTGGTTTCCGTTGCGGGCAATCGAAGCTACGGGGATATCGGGTCCTTGGGCCGTGGTCTTCTTCAACGCCTGTCCATTGTTGTTGTTGTGCCCGGTACTCGTCTTCAATCTCAGAAAGTTGGCAGGAATCCTGGGTCCGACCTTATTCGCCGCGATCATGATTGGCATGGCGTTCACCCTGTATGGGAATAGCCTAGTCCAAACCACTGTCGTTAGGGGGACCCTGCTGTTCTACCTGACACCAGTATGGTCGACTGTACTCGGTATCTTGTGGCTTTCAGAAAAACTGACACGCGCCCGCATCATTGCAATTGGCATGGGTTTTATCGGCTTGTTGCTGCTTTTATCAAACAACGACTCGTCAAGTCATCCACTCAATATTGGCGATCTATACGGCTTCTTATCAGGAATTTTCTGGGCCATCGCTGGGGCTACACTGAACCGATGGTCGAAGATCCCAATCCTACCCCTGGCGGCCTTCATGTTTATTTCATCAATGATCATTTCGACCGTTTTTGCAGGTGTTATCCATGCTGATTCACTGCCGGAAATCGAGGCACTGAAGGTGGCGTTGCCAAGTACCGCTTTCTGGTCCATCGTTGTTCTGACGCCCGGTTTTATTATTGTCTTACGAATCTCCCAACTGTTGTTTCCGGGTCGTGTGGGCCTGCTGATGATGTCAGAAGTGATCGTCGCAATTGCGAGTGCATCAATCCTACTGCCACAGGAAACGATGAAGTTAGTGCAATGGGTGGGCGCCTGCACCATCATTGCGGCCGGGCTGATCGAAGTCATGTTTGGCTACAACAAGCCGGGAAAAGCGGTCTAGTGAACCCTAGTACAGTCTTGCGGTGTCTGCAGAATTTTTCAGTCTGTAAAAAATAACTGACTCGGCAAACACTGCTCAAACTTGTCGCAATTTGTAGACTCGTTAATCCCTTTCTGCGCCCGCTCTAAGAGCGAATCACATCCAGCCAAATCCAGCACTTTAGAGGGTAACTTTGACGGTATATTTATGAGATATTGCTAGCTAATATAATGATTACAATTAGTTACGAAACTAATCGATTCCCGCCGCCTCCACCAATAGCAGGTTCCAGGAGAACCTAATCCAACCCGGTAATCGCTATAAAACAATAGCTTACCGGGTTTTTATGTCTGATTGATACTATTAGCCATTATCAAGGGAATCCGAAAAGATGGCGACCACTAGCAGCGAGGAACGCGACATCATTCGCGCCATGCTGGCACATTGCGATGCCGGGACCACAGACATGGAACCGGACATCATGCGCGACCCTGTCGTCAACTACACTGATCCCGATCGACTAAACCGAGAAATTGATGTGTTGTTCCGTCAGTTCCCAATCATCGTCGGTCACACCGAACAACTGACCGAAAGTGGGCGGTACCTAACCCATAACGATACGGGTGTACCGATTCTGGTGACGCGAAATCGAGACGGACAACTCAAAGCATTTATCAACGTGTGCCGGCACCGTGGCATGCAAGTCGTTAACGATGACCATGGTCAAACAAATAGTTTTACCTGCCCCTACCACAGCTGGACCTATGACCTTGATGGCCGCCTGAGAGGAATGCCACAACCGATCGGTTTCGACACACTCGAGCGAGAAAAATACGGGCTGGTTGAGCTGCCGGTATTCGAGCGCTTCGGTTTGATTTGGGTCAGACCCTCAACGAGTGATAGCCCACTCGACATAGATGCGTGGCTTGCGCCAATGGCCGAGCAATTGGCATCACTGGATTTAGGCAGTCATACGATGTTTCGGACCTGGTCCATCAACACTTGCATGAGTTGGCGCCTAGCGCTCCAGGGGTTCCAGGAGTCCTACCACTTTTGTTCCGCGCACAAACACACCGCTTGTGCCGCGTATTTGGATAATCAAAGTGTGTTTCTGGATCTCTATCCGCATGTCCGCCATGCCGTACCATTACCTAAGATTATCGAACTGAAAGAACAAGCACCCGAGAGCTGGTCTTACCGGCCGAACTTTATGACGCAAAATTACTTGTTTCCTTGTAACTTTGTGCAAGTAATGACCGATCACATTTACGTTCATTCTATCTTTCCGACCGGGCCGGGAGCCTGTGTATTCCAGTGCATGATGCTTATTCCTGAGACGCCAACCAGTGAAAAAGCGCGACGGCACTGGCAACGCAACTACGAAGTCGTTCGCACCGTATTCGGTGAAGATTTTGAAATCGGCGAAAAGATCCAATCCGGTTTCGCCGCAGGTGTAAATGAGCACTGCGTGTTTGGGCGATACGAACGGGGTCTACACTTAGGTCAAAAAGCCATCGAAGATGCGTTGAACGGAAGGCTCAGCGCTTGATAGCTTGTTTATGGACCCGCCCGCGTCCACCCTATAACGGTTCCTTACGCGCACGCAAAAGCGTGGGTCGGTGTTCTCCACTATCGAGGACAACGATCATTTTGTCCCACACATCGATTGCACGGTCCAGATAATCTCGGCCAACCTGCTTAAGCAGTCCGTCGTACAGGCAGCCAGCCAGATTGTCCCGCTCTATTCGGGCCTGGTTTCTATACCAGGTATTTCGCTCGACGACCTCAATATCAACAAAGTCTGCTTCTTCTAGGGCCTTTTGATAAACCTGCGCTGAAGCCAGTTCGAAATCCAAGCCCTCGGCCTCGATGTATGCCTGCATTTGTGGTGAAGGCTCCCCCTCATAACCACACAACCAGTCGCTTGCAACAAACCAGCCACCCGGGGAGAGCAGTGTGTGAACGTCTTTCGCTAATCCGGACTTGTCGGCGATGTGAATAATGGAATCCTTGCTGAAGACGACGTCAAAACTGCCCGGATCAAAAGGCAATGGGCCAGGTTTAACCTGCTGAAAGTCACAAATTGCCGAGACGTTGTTCTTTTTAGCAAGTGATGCCGACAGAGTGACCAAATTCTCTTCAATATCGATCCCGGTAACGCTGCGGGGTTGCCGAGTCAGCGCGATGTGAACCGCCGCGCCGCCGATTCCACAACCGATGTCGAGCACACGGGTCTCACTCAAGTCTTTGTCACCCAGTACCCGGTCAATTTCATCCGTCCCACCGGGTGACATAAAGCCCTCCCCCCATACTGCTTCCAGAAGCGAGATCATGTCCTGGCCGTATTCGAGTTCTTCGGGTGTTTCCATATCTGTCTCCTCTTTTCGATCTCTTCAGCGAAACACCTTCTTCTTGATCAATGCTGGAGTTGGTGCCGGGTTCTATTGAACGACACTCCGTCCGGATCGATCTTGGTATCAAACTCACGCGCATAACGGTGGCCTTCATAAACCGCTGCTGCAATGATTGATGGACCGAAGCAGTCACCGATGCGTCGCACCAGTATTTTTCCTTTAAGCGCTTCGAAAAGTTCATCTCGCGGTAGTCGCGCCGTGACTGAAACGACGCTGCCTTCGTGCTCGCTCGTATTGCCGGTAAGTGTATTGGTTAATCGCAACCCTCCTGCTCCCACTTCGCTCAACTGATGACGTACAAGAATTTGAATCCCTGCGTTCAACAAGCGCTTCTCAATGTGTCGTTGTTCCAAGGTGTACTCGGTCCAGCTAGCAACACACAAGCCCGGTGTCGCCAGTGTGACCCGGTATCCTTCACTGACAAGCAGTTCCGCGATCACACTGGCCATGTAGTAATGATCGTCATCGTAAATGGTGACCGCACTGCCGGGCGTATCGGGGCGCTTGCCATCCATAATGTCGTCCGGTGTCAAAGCTTTGCAGCCCGACACAGGAAACCTGATACTTCTGCCGACGCCGTCATTGCGCCATAGCGCGCCGGTGGCCAGTGCAACCGCATCGGCACCGAATTCCTCGATTCGCTCAGCATCCATTTCACTTTCGAGATAAATCTCTACGTTGGACATACGCTGGATCTGACCCAGACGATAATCACGGACTCTCGCCCATTCGTTGAGTTTCGGTAAACGGCTTTCACGCGTGACGCGCCCGCCCGCCTCACCCCTGGCTTCGGCCAGTGTTACCTGATAGCCGCGTTTGCCTAATCCGTGCGCGGCTTCGAGGCCGGCCGGACCCGCCCCGACGATGAGAATGGTCGACTCTGATTCTTTTGACTCAACCTTTTCTGGATGCCATCCCTTGCGCCACTCCTCCCCCATGGTGGGATTTTGTGTGCACCGGCTCGGCGCGGAAAGATTATTCCAGGCAGCGCAGACGTTACAGCCGATACACTCGCGGATATCTTCCGGCCGACCTTCTCTGATCTTAGCGGGCAGAAAAGGGTCAGCAATGGACGGACGTGCCGCGCCAATAATATCCACCAAACCACGGCGAATAGCCGACACCATGGTATCGGGAGAGGTGTAACGGCCGACCGCAGAAACGGGTTTACTGGTGACCGATTTGACAAAGGATATGTATTCTTCCTGGTAGCCTTCTGGTGCAAAGCGCGAGGTCATCGAATCGTTTTCCCAGTCGCTGACGTTGACATCCCACATGTCGGGCAATTCGGCGAGCATTTCGATCGCGTCCTTACCTTCGCTGCCCCATTCCAGTCCGTCTTCACCCATCATTTCATCAACCGCAAAACGGGCCACCACCGCCATAGTGTCGCCGATTGCATCTTTTGTCTCCTCGATGAGTTCGCGATAAAGGCGCAACCGATTCTCCAGAGAACCGCCATATTCATCACTGCGTTGATTGCTTTGCCGCGAGAGAAAATGACTGGGTACAGTGCCGTTGTGTCCGGCATAAACCACGACCATGTCGAAACCGGCCTCGCGAGCCCGAAGCGCAGCCTTGCGATGCCAGCGGCGATAGTCGCGGATATCATCCCGGCTCATCGCCCGTGCCTGTATCGGGTGCTGATGCCATGTCACTGGCCGATGTTCAGGGCCGATCGGAACCTCTCGAGAGTAAAGACAGCCGCTGTCCTGACCGTTATGCACGAGCTCGATGCCTGCAAGAGCGCCGTGCTCATGCACAGCATCCACCATAGCCGCCAGATAGGGAACATCACCATCATCCCACATACTGGTTTCGGTGAAAGGCTGCACATCGCCGGTTGGGTGGAAGTCACATTGTTCGGTAGTGACGATTCCCCAACCGCCCTCCGCTTTCATGCCGCGCATGGCGATCATGCTGTCAGGGAACATACGCCCCATACCGTTGCAGTGAGGGACCTGGTAAAACCTGTTTGGCGCCGTAACCGGGCCAATTTTCACAGGCTCGAACAGGATGTCGTATCGGGGGTCGCGCTGGTTACTCATGGCAACATTGGATCAGGGTGTCGGCTGATCGGCGCCCTGAGAGGCATAAGCCTTGGCGAGCTCCAGGCTCTCGTCACATCGGGTACGGGGCAATCCGTCATCAAACTTTACCCACGAAAGCTGTCCTTCCACGCCGAAGTGCCAGTCGGGCCGCCTTATCTCGGGCTCATCCAAAGAGCCTACGGATATCCAGACCGTTGCCGGGTTTGCTGTGGGAGGGTCCTCAATCGAAACGAGATAACGAAATGCCAGCGGACTGCCGCAGCCCGGACAGAAACTGCGCTCCATAATGGAAGAGGACTCATACCAGACCGGCTGGCTGCGGGTAAATCTCAGATCGGTCAGCGCGAACGCGACACCGGAATGAAAGGGACTGCCCGACCATCTCTGGCAATTGCGACAATGGCATGTCCCCATATCGAGTGGAGGTCCACTGAGCTCGTATCGCACGCGGCCGCAAAGACAACCACCAGTAATCACGAGTTCAGTCATTGGAGAGTTCGCGTATCCTGATTCTGATGCACTGAACCACAGTTAAAGCCGAGGATCAGCGGTAAACGTCCGGCACTTGGTCCGGAGCATCGAAGGTGACTTCGAGGTCTCTTATCAGCCCGTCGGTTATGCTGTAGATCCAGCCATGCACCTGTAAGAACTGACCCCGCTCCCAGGCGCCCTGCACCGTGCTGGTATGGCAGACGTTATTGACCTGCTCGATCACGTTCATCTCGCAAAGACGGTTGACACGGGTTTTTTGATCGGTGCAATCAGCAAACTTTGACAGATTTCGATGGTACAGATCTTTGATGTGCAGCAGCCAGTTGTCAATTAGACCGCTGGGGCGTTCGTTGATCGCTGTCTCCACACCGCCGCAGCCATAGTGCCCACACACAATAATGTGGCGAACCTGGAGCACCTCCACTGCATACTGAATGACGGAGAGGCAGTTGAGGTCGGTATGGATGACCAGATTGGCGACGTTGCGATGCACAAAAATTTCACCGGGCAGCAGGCCCACAATCTGGTTGGAAGGAACCCGGCTATCCGAGCATCCAATCCAGAGGTATTCAGGACTCTGCTGATGCGAGAGTTTCTCAAAGAATTCGGGGTCATCTTCCGTGATCTTCGCAGCCCAGCGCTGGTTGTTTTCAAGGAGTTCTTTCATAGGGTACGATTTTATCGCCGTTTTCGAAGACAGGCTTAAGTTCGCATGAGATGCCGTCTCAGCTGGATTCTTACGCGAATCGCATAATCCTATGGGCGACAAGGCCTCGCCTTTGGGTAATTCCCTAGTGTAGATTGGGTATTCGCGTTGCGCGGCTTTTGGCAGATGGAGAAACACCATGGGAGTTCAAACAATCGATACCCGCACCTTCGACCGCATCAGCCGGGGATTCGACGCGATCGCCTCACGCTCACACTCGCTGCATGCGGACTGCTACCGGGACCCGGACTTTCTTGATCTTGAGCGTCAGCAGATATTCCACAAGAGTTGGCAGTTTCTGTGTCATGAGGAAAAGCTCGCCCAGCCAGGCAGTTATGTCGCAACCCAAATCGAGGGTCAAAGCATATTTGCCTGTAGAGACAAAGACGGCGAGCTGCGGGCCTTTTATAACGTCTGTAAGCATCGGGGCCATGAGCTCCTGCAGGGCAGCGGCAAAACAAAAGCCATTGCCTGTCCCTACCACGCCTGGGTCTATGGCCTGGATGGCCGCCTAAGCAGTGCCCGTCGCTCGGAGCTCATAGAAAATTTCGATACCGAAAAAATACGCCTCGATGCGGTCAGGATCGAGACCTTCTGCCATCTGGTATTCGTCAACCTTGATCCGGAAGCGCCCGCGCTGACCGAGCAAAGCGAGTCTCTGTCAGACGAGATCATGTCCTACGCTCCTGATCTTGCCAACCTGACCTATGCCCACACCCTGACCTACCGGATCAAAGCCAACTGGAAAGCCGTGGTGGATAACTTTCTCGAGTGCTACCACTGCCCGGTTGCCCACCGTGATTTTTGCACACTGGTCGAGATGGACACGTACAAGGTGAAGAACCACGGCATCTACTCGAGCCATATGGCCAAAGCGGGCCGCGGTGACAACAAAGCCTATGGTGTTGAAAGTGCCAGCGTTACCGACCACGCCGTCTGGTACCTCTGGCCGAACACTACGCTGATGCGTTATCCGGGACGCGGCAACTTCATGGTCTGGCGTTTTTATCCTGACGGCCCTGAGCAAACTTACGAGGTATTCGATTTTTTCTTTGAAACCGACACTCCTAACGAATCTGAGTTGGAGGCCATCCGGTTCATCGATGAAGTATTGCAGCCTGAAGATATTGGCCTTGTGGAAAGCGTTCAACGAGGTATGCAGACCCCAGCATTTAACCAGGGTCGTTATCTGGTCGATCCGGACGGCAGCGGCTTGAGCGAACATGCGGTGCACCATTTTCACGGTCTGGTACTGGATGCCTACCGGGGCGCCATACAGTCGTGAGTGCCGTGCCCCCAGATTACCTCCAGGGGCGGATCGCCCTGGTCACGGGTGGCTGCGGCGGAATCGGGCGCGCTATCTGTCAGCGCTTTCATGCCGAGGGGGCTGTCGTCTATGCGGCCGACGTTGCCTCATTTGATTTTCCCGAACCGAACATCCATGTGCTGCACCAGGACGTCGGCGCTGAAAGCGATGCCAAAGCCGTGATGGCCCAAGTGGAGAAAGATCACGGCCGGCTCGATATCCTGGTGAATGCCGCGGGGATCGAGATCGAAAAAACCATCGAGGACACCACGCTCGAGGAGTGGAACCACAGCTTCTCCGTTAACGTCAACGGTACTTTCCTGACCAGCAAATACGCGTTACCACTGATGCGCAAGGCCGGTGCAGGCTCGATCATCAACTTTGGATCCTACGATGGGTTCATTGCAGACCCTTCTCTTGCCGTCTACTGCGCCACCAAAGGCGCGGTACATGCGCTGACCCGGGCCATGGCCTGCGATTATGGGCCCGAAGGCATTCGCGTCAACGCTGTATGTCCCGGGTATGTCGATACGCCGATGCTACAGAGTTTCTTCGGCGAATCAGGTGACATCGAGTCCCTGAAACAGGCCGTGCGGGATGTGCATCCCCTCCGAAGCTACGGTCAACCCGAGGATATTGCCAACCTCGTGAACTGGCTTGCAGGCGACGAAGCGCGTTATGCTTCCGGGCAATTGTGGGTGATCGATGGCGGTCTGTCTGCACAGGTGCAGCAGATGCGCCTGTAGCCCGAACTATTCTTCACAAAGAGACGCCAGCTTATGAGCCAGCCAGTCATCATCACCTGTGCCGCGACGGGTAGTATTCACACCCCCACTATGTCGCCGTATCTACCCATCACACCGGCCGAGATTTCCGAGGCTGCCATTGGCGCAGCACAGGCTGGCGCCGCCGTCATTCATCTGCACGCACGTAACCCTGAAAATGGACGACCGGACTACCGGCCTGAGACCTTCCTGGAATTTCTGCCGGTCATCAAGGCGCAGTCCAACGCAGTGATCAACATCTCGACCGGTGGCGGCATGGGAATGACTATTGAAGAACGTCTGGCAGCAGCGCTCACGGCGAGCCCGGAAATGGCTTCTCTCAATATGGGCTCAATAAATTTCGGTATTTTCCCGCTGGCAGATAAGTACACCGAGTGGAAATATGACTGGGAGCACGACTTCCTCGCCTCTACTAAGGACTTTATCTTTCCCAATACCTTCAAGACTATCGAATACGCACTCAAAGAACTCGGCGATGGCCACGGCACCCGCTTTGAGTTTGAGTGCTATGACCTCGGCCATCTTTATAACCTTGCCCATGTGGTAGATGCGGGCCTGGTCAAGCCACCCTTTTTTATCCAATTGATCTTCGGTATTCTGGGCGGTGCTGGGGCGGACCCCGACAACCTCACCCATATGTACAACACCGCGGTCAAACTCTTCGGCGATGACTTCGAGTGGTCGGTGCTGGCGGCGGGCCGGCACCAGATGCCTTTCGCCACCCAGGCAGGCCTGCGCGGAGGCAACGTCCGGGTCGGCCTTGAAGACAGCCTCTACATCGGCAAAGGGGAACTCGCGACTTCAAATGCCCAGCAAGTTGAGAAGATTCGAGGGATTATTGAATCGCTCGGCATGACGGTTGCCACACCTGATGAGGCCCGCCGGCGCCTTGCACTTAAGGGTGCAAGTCAGGTGAAGTTTTAGCTGCTTCACCTGGAAGTTCTGCAAACGCCTGTTTAAGGCGAGTTACTGCTTCGTTTGTTTCGTTCACTGACTTGATCCCCTTCTTGGGAAGTGATTGCAGTCAGCATTGCGCTGGAGCCATAGGCTCCTGACAGAGACGGTGAAACCGTCTCAACTAACTGTTGAGATGCCATCGGAGTGATGGCAGAGTAGTAGCCAGAATTGGCTACAGGTTGGAGTTAAGAAATGACTGACGATGGTATTGTCGAAGCATTCAGTAAGGACTCACCGGCAGAGCAAATTCTTAACGGCGCTTTACTCTTTGGTTCGTGTGTAGCGGGAGTAGTGGTAGTTATGTATGTTGGCTTTCTGTGCTTTTTGTAAGGATTGTTAAACTCCGCTCAAGAAAGTGTGCGATGAACTCTAGTCGGCCTGGAGCTAGTGGCGCGGAAATGATCTCCCAGGCGCCGTTATCCCATCATGCCCGCTACGCTTTTTGGAGGCGCCCTTTATGAGCCGGCTTAATGGCCGCGCGGCACTCATCACCGGTGGACGGCAAGGGATTGGACGCGCCATCGTCGACGCCTTTATGGCTGAGGGGGCAGACGTGGCGACCTGTGGGCGCGGTGAACGACCGCAGGATCTGCCGCCAACGCTTGGCTGGCGTCAGACCGACATGGCCTCGGCAAATGATATCGAGGAATTGCGCATTGAGATGTTAGACCGCTTCGGCGGTCTGGACATTCTGGTCAATAACGCCGGCATCCAGATCGAAAAGACCATTCTCGATACTAGCGACGAGGATTGGGATACCCTGATGGGGGTCAATGCCAAGGGGGTATTCATGGCCTGCCGGGCAATGATTCCTATCATGAAGCGCGGTGGGGTGATCATCAATATCGGTTCGATTTCAGGAAACGTGGCGGACCCGGGTTTGGCGCTTTATAACGCCTCCAAGGCCTTCGTTCACGGACTGACCCGGTCAATCGCTGTAGACCACGGCCCCAAGATCCGCTGCAACGCCATCTGCCCCGGCTGGATCATGACGGGGATGGCTGACGCGGCTTTCGCCGCCGCCGACGATCCCAACCTCGCAAAAACGGATGCGCTGGCACGCCATCCGGCAGGACGGTTCGGTCAGCCACAAGACGTCGCGGCCATGGCCGTCTGGCTGGCGTCGGATGACGCCGCCTTTACCACCGGACAGTGCTTTATCGTAGACGGCGGAATGACCTCTGCCTCACCTCTTAACCCGGGCCTCTTCTGACGCAAAGGCGACATCTGTGGCTGCGGGCAGGCGCGGGCCTCCCCGGCACTGAAGATGTGACTTAAGATTACCCCCTTCCATGCTTAGATCTTCTTGAGAGGCCGGGGGACTTATGAAATCACATGCACAGGTCGTCGTCATTGGGGGTGGAGTCGTCGGGGTATCTATCCTCTATCACCTCACCAAAGCCGGCTGGAAAGATGTAGTTCTGATCGAACGTTCAGAGCTAACATCGGGATCCACCTGGCACGCAGCCGGAGGGTGTCACACCCTCAACAGTGACCCGCAGGTTGCAAAGTTGCAGTCCTATACCATCGATCTTTATAAAGAGATTGAGGAGGTCTCTGGTCAGGAGACGGGTTTTCATCTCACCGGGGGTGTCTTTCTGGCGGCAACCCCTGAGCGGATGGAACTGCTCAAGGTTATGCAGTCACAGGAGAAACTGCTCGGTATTGATACGGAACTTCTCACCCCCACCGAGGCTGAAAAGATTCTCCCACTCATCAACCCCAACGAATTCCTGGGCGCCCTTTACACGCCCATGCACGGTCACCTGTCGCCATCAGACGTCACGCATGCATTCGCCAAAGCGGCGAGAGTGCAAGGCGCTGAGGTGTATCTGCGCAACCGGGTCACTGACCTCCAGCCGACGCCCGAGGGTGGCTGGTTGGTGATTACCGAGCAAGGTACGATCGAAGCGGAACATGTTGTTAATGCCGCCGGACTCTGGGCCAGGGAAGTCGGTCGTATGGTGGGACTGGAACTTCCTGTGCTCGCCATGGAGCACATGTACCTCATTACCGAAGATATGCCGGAGGTTGAGGAAATCAACCAGACGACCGGCAAAGAAGTCCTGCATATTGTTGATCCGGATGGAGAACTTTATTTGCGCCAGGAGCGCAAAGGCATGCTCATGGGTACCTATGAAAAAGCCGGAGTGCCCTGGAGCCCGCGGGAGACCCCCTGGGATTTCGGCCACGAACTTCTGCAGGAAGACCTTGACCGGATTGCGCCGTCGCTCGAGGTCGGCTTCCGGCACTTTCCGGCGTTTGAACATACTGGAATCAAACAAATTATCAACGGGCCTTTCACTTTTGCCCCGGATGGAAACCCACTGATCGGGCCGGTGCGGGGGCTTCGGAATTTCTGGTGCGCCTGCGGGGTGATGGCCGGTTTCAGTCAGGGCGGCGGTGTCGGGCTCGCATTGTCTAACTGGATGGTGCATGGGGATCCGGGTTTCGATGTCTGGGGAATGGATGTCTCCCGATTTGGCGACTGGACCACGATGGCTTATACCAACGCCAAAGTCCGGGAGAACTATTCCAGACGTTTCCAGGTCACATTCCCCAATGAAGAGCTGCCTGCAGCGCGGCCGCTTCGCACCACACCGATTTACGAAAAACAAAAAGCATTGAATGCCGTCTTCGGGGTTTCCTACGGCATGGAGCAGGCGCTGTGGTACGCACCTACCGGTACCGAGCCCGTGGAAAACGTCACCTTTATGCGCTCCAACGCGTTTGGGCCGATCAAGCAGGAATGTCAGACCGTCCGTACCGGCGTCGGTGTGTGTGACATCTCCTCGTTTGCCAAGTACGAAGTCACCGGCGCCCGAGCCGAATCGTGGCTGGATCACATCCTGGCCAACACGCTGCCGCGACAAGGCCGTCTGGCACTATCCCCGATGCTGAATCAGGAAGGAAAACTGATCGGTGACTTTACCGTAGGACGGCTCAGTGACCGACGGTTCTTCATCTTCGGTTCCGGTATGGGCGAGGAATATCACATGCGCTGGTTCGAACAGCATCTCCCTGCTGACGCCAGCGTCCGGGTACACGCTCACGGGATGGGGCTACTGGGCTTGTCCATTGCCGGCCCCAAAGCCCGGGACCTGCTCTGCCGGCTCACCGATGATGATGTCTCAGCGGAGGCATTCAGGTTCATGGACTTTCGTTCCTTAGATCTTGGCCTAATCCCCACGCTCGCCGCGCGGGTGAGTTTCACAGGAGACCTCGGTTACGAGTTCTGGGTCCGCCCCGAATTTCATGCGCGACTATGGGACGATATCCTGGAAAAAGGCGAGGACCTTGGAATCCAGCCATTTGGCTCACGCGCCATGCGTTCGATGAGCCTTGAGAAGGGCTTCGGCTCCTGGGCAACAGAATACCGGCCGATTTATGGCCCTTTTGCAGCGGGTATGGGACGCTTTGTCAGTCTTAACAAGGGAGAGTTCATCGGCCGGGAATCTGCCGTGCTGGAAAACGAGCAAGGACCTGAAAAAAACCTCGTCACTTTCACGGTGGATGTTGCTGATTGCGATGTAATGGGTAACGAACCCATTTATCAGAACGACCAGATCGTGGGCTACGTGACTTCCGGCATGTACGCACATTTTGTTGATCAGTCGGTGGCGCTAGGCTATGTTCCCGCCGGCCTCGCCAACCACACCGGCAGTGGCGCATTTGATATCGAGATTCTCGGCGACATGCGCCCGGCCACTATTGTCCCGCAGGCGCTGTTTGATCCTGATGCGTCTCGTATGCGGGGATGATGAGGCAACAGTCCGCGATGTCAGCAAAGTCGCCTAATATTCTGCTAATCATGGCAGACCAGCTTGCGCCGCAGTTTATGCCCTGTTACGGCCATCCGCTGGTTCGGGCGCCGGCGCTGCAGCGTCTTGCTGAAGAAGGCGTGGTCTTCGATGCCGCCTATACCAACTCTCCCCTTTGCGCGCCATCACGCTTTGTCATGATGAGTGGCCGACTGCCGAGCAAGATCGGTGCCTGGGATAACGCGGCCGAGTTCCCCGCCGAGATACCAACCTTTGCGCACTACCTGGAGCATCTGGGTTACCGAACCTGTCTTTCCGGCAAAATGCATTTTGTGGGCCCGGACCAGCTACACGGTTTCGGTGAGCGCCTCACCACCGACGTGTACCCAGCGGATTTCACCTGGCACCCCGAGTGGGATCAGCCTGAAAAACGTCTTGACTGGTTTCACAACATGGAAGTCGTCACAAAGGCTGGGCCTTGCGTGCGATCGATGTATCTTGATTACGATGATGAGGCCGTCTTCAAGGCAAGACGCTATCTATTTGAGCACGCTCGCGATAATACCGGCGAACCCTTCATGCTGACGGTGTCCCTGATCCAGCCGCATGATCCGTATCTCTGTCGCCAGCGCGAGTGGGATCTTTATGCTGACGAAGAGATCGACCTGCCGAAACTGTCGCCAGCCAAGGCGAGTGATCCCCACAGCCAGCGCCTGCGCCGGGGATATGGCGCCTCAGATATTGACTTGGATAACGACACAATTCGTAACGCCCGACGCGCCTATTACGGATCGATCAGTGACATCGACAACAAGGTGGCTGGCCTTCTGCAGACGCTCAAGGAAAGCGGCTATGAAGACAACACCATTGTCATCTTCACCTCCGATCACGGCGACATGCTGGGTGAACGCGGTATGTGGTTCAAGATGTCTTTTCTGGAACACTCGGCACGGGTACCGTTGATCGTCCATGCCCCTTCACGCTTTGCGTCCTGCCGTGTCGGCGCAGCAGTCTCACTAGTCGACATTATGCCGACGCTCGTCGACCTCGCGACCGACGGCACTGGAGTCGACTATGTCACCCCGATTGAGGGGCGTTCACTCGCACCACATCTTGCAGGCGATGCGGGCCACGATGAGGTCATTGGCGAATATTTCGCCGAGGGTACCGATACGCCGATTTTCATGATTCGCCGCGGCACCAGCAAAGCCATTTATTCCGACAAGGATCCGCTGCAGCTTTTTGATCTCGCGAGTGACCCGGATGAAATCCAAAACCTGGCGCAGGACCCGGATCAACAAAACGCCGCGCAAGCGATCAGAGACGAGATCACCGGCCGCTATGACACCAGCGCGCTGACGGAAAGGATTCTGGAGAGTCAACGCCGACGAGCGCTTCTCAAAACGGTAATGCGTCGCCAATCGGTTGCGTGGGATCACGAGCCTTCAGGCCAAGCCAGTGAGTCTTACATTCGAAACTCGCTGCCGCCTTACGACCTTGAAAAACGCGGTCGGTTCCCGCCAGTTTGACAGACAAGAGTAAAGACTGATGAGCACGTACGACCATCTTTTGTCACCGCTTGATATCGGACCGATACAGGTGCGCAACCGCGTACTTGTCTCGGCCCACGTCCCGGGTTTTGCCGAAGACAACAAGCCCGGCGAGCAGTATGTGGCCTACCACCGCAACTATGCCCAAAACGGCGTCGGTCTTCAGATCACTGGCGGGACCCCGGTGCATGAATCCGGGTTGCTGAGTGCCAACAAAGACAGTCTCTGGAATCTTAACGATGACATCATTCCGGGTTATCGCGCCCTCGCTGATGCGGTACACCAGGAAGGTGGCCGCATTCTTGCCCAATTGGCGCACAGCGGCGGCACTGTCCTCATCAGCCAACCCGGCCGGGAAAGTTGGTCTGCATCTACGGTTCGTTCGGAAACGACCGGCAATATCTCGCACGAGATGACCCTCGGCGAGATTCAGGAGGTGATTGATGCCCATGTCAGCGCTGCCCAGCGGGTCGCGGCGGGCGGCATGGATGGTGTTGAGATTCTTGGTGCATTTGGATTTCTGCCCCAGGCCTTTCTATCTCCGCTGACCAACCGACGTACCGATCATTACGGCGGGGCGCTTGAAAACCGTATGCGCTTTCTGATGGAACTGCTGGAAGCGGTAAAAGGCGCTCTGGGACCGGATTTTGTTCTGGGCGTTCGCCTGCCTGGCGATGAATTTGAGCCTGGCGGACTCGACCTTGCCCAGATGAAGGAAATCTGCAGCCTGGTGAGCGCTAGCGGACTGGTGGACTACTTCAACATCATCGCCCATACCAATATCACGCATCTTGGTCGAGCACGCCACTGGTCCCCTACACCCACACCCCATGGCGTCTTCGTGGACCTCGCGGCGGCGATCCGCGAGGTGGTAGAGGTTCCCGTATTTACGGTTGGCAGGATCGTGGACCCCGCCCATGCGGAAGATATCCTTGCGAGAGGCCAAGCCGACATGGTGGGTATGACCCGCGCCCATATCTGTGACCCTGAAATTCTTCCCAAGATCCAGGGAAAGATAAAAAGCAACGTGCGCATCTGCGCCGGCGCCAATGTCTGCATTGCCAGTCGATACGCCGGAAAACCCATTCGCTGCATCCAGAATGCGTCGCTGCCAACTCCGGGGGCTGTACTTTCGAAGGCACAGCAACCGAAGGACGTTGCCGTGATCGGTGCAGGCCCCGCCGGGCTCGAGTGTGCCCGCATCGCGGCCGAGCGCGGGCACCGGGTCACCGTGTTTGAGGCTGCGAACCGGGCGG
>JBMUHF010000058.1:0-4004 GCA_050302555.1 Arenicellales bacterium
GCAACCAAAGTCCCCTGAGTGACCTGGTCACCGACTGCAATTCGGACTTCAGTCACTGTGCCGGCAACCGGTGAGGGGACATCCATCGTCGCCTTGTCGCTCTCAAGGGTAATCAGGGGACTTTGGTTGCCAAGGTGGAAGCACCAGAACCGACTCCAGAAACTGCCGCACCGGTCACAGTTGAAAAGGCGTCGCAGACCGGAGAGGATTCTACGCCTGCGTCCAAACCGCCCACCGCGAAGCAAGTGGATCCAGCCCCGCCGGCTGCCCCCCGCCCGCCGCCTTCGCTGCCGCCGGCAGTCGAATCAGGTGATGAATCGTTACCCCACGCGAGTCCCGCTGTGCGGAGATTTGCGCGAGAACTCGGTGCCGATCTTTCAAAGATCAGCGGAACCGGCACCCATGGCCGAATCCTGACGGATGACGTACGCGCCTTTATCAAATCGGCGCTCTTGCAAGGGGGTGCTCCTGCACAACCCGCTTCCGCTATAACGGCTGTGCCCGAGGTGGATTTCGCCCGCTGGGGCACGATTGAGACCCGACCGCTTTCCAGGATCAAAAAGATCTCGGGGCGCCATCTGCACCGGGCCTGGCTTAACGTACCCCATGTCACTCACCACGACGAAGCAGACATTACGGAACTCGAGGACTTTCGAAAAACCCTCAAGAACGAAAGCGCCTACGCTGAGGTCCGAATCACCCTGCTGGGTTTCGTCATCAAGGCGTTGGCGAGCGCCATGAAAACGTTTCCGCTTATCAACGCTTCACTGTCCCCGGATGGTGAAAACCTGATTCTCAAGCACTACTTTCACATCGGCGTGGCAGTAGATACCGAAAACGGTCTGGTGGTTCCGGTCCTGAGGGACGTAGACACCAAGGGGATTGTTGATCTCGCCGGTGAGCTCGGTGAGATGAGCGCACGCGCCCGTGATGGGAAACTCAAGCCTGAGGAGATGCAGGGCGGCTGCATCAGCATATCCAGCCTGGGTGGTATTGGCGGCACCGCCTTTACACCCATTGTTAACAGTCCGGAAGTCGCTATTCTGGGAATCACCCGGGCACAGATGAAGCCGCGCTGGGATGGAAATGCTTTTGAGCCGCGGCTGATGCTGCCGCTGGACCTCTCCTATGATCACCGGGTCATCGATGGCGCCGAAGCAGCACGGGTTACCGCTTTTGTCGTATCAGCCCTTGAAGACTCGCGAAGACTGCTACTCTAAGCCGTGAACACCTAGGCCTGCTGTGAACGATACCGTACTCACCGTCTGCGTGCCCAATATCGGCGATTTCGAGAACGTCGATGTGATCGAGGTCCTGGTCACACCGGGGGATGCCATCGAGGTCGAAACACCACTGATCACCCTCGAAAGCGACAAGGCAACCATGGATATCCCCTCACCAGTGGCCGGAGAGATTCTGGAAGTTCTGGTACCGCAAGGCGGGCAGGTCTCTGAGGGAGACCCGGTAGCCAAGGTCATGATCCAACCCCAGGCATCGCCAACACCGTCTTCCGACGCTACACCGGTAAAAGACGCGATGGCTTCTGCGCCGGATCCTCGGGATCGGCCAGACGCAGACACGTCCGCGGGTGAAGCCTTCGACCTGGCAGTACTCGGCTCCGGACCCGGCGGTTATACCGCGGCATTTCGTGCAGCCGACCTGGGTCTTAAGGTCTGTCTGATTGAACGTTATTCAACACTGGGTGGCGTCTGCCTGAATGTGGGCTGCATCCCTTCCAAAGCATTGCTGCATGCAGCAAGGGTGATCGAAGAAACCCGGGAGATGCGTGCTCATGGTATTGATTTTGGTGAACCCAAAATTGACCTTGCACAATTAAGCAGTTGGAAAGACAAGGTCGTCAGCCAGCTGACCAGCGGACTCTCAGGCCTTGCAAACAAACGCAAGGTACAGGTAATTACAGGCACGGGTCGATTCGAATCGCCACACGAACTGATAGTTCTTAATGACCACGGCGAACAACGCATCCACTTTCGCCAGGCCATCATTGCCGCTGGGTCACAGGCGATGACCTTACCCGGCCTGCCGGAGGATCCCCGCATTTTCGATTCGACCAGAGCACTGGCGCTGGGGAGTATTCCGCCCCGCATGCTCGTCATCGGCGGCGGTATTATCGGCCTTGAAATGGCGACAGTGTACCTGGCCATGGGAAGCAAAATCAGTATCGTGGAAATGGCGCCGCAGCTGATGCCGGGAGCTGATGCTGATCTGGTAAAACCATTGGTCAAGCGTCTCAACGTCCAGTGCGACGGTATTTATCTTGGCACGCGGGTGACTGACATTGAAGCACATGAACACGAACTCAAGGTCAGTTTCGAAGGCGACAAGGCGCCTGCTGAAGGATCCTATGATGCAGTATTGGTCGCTGTGGGTCGCTTGCCCAACGGCCATAACGTTAATGCCGAGGCCGCCGGCGTCGCCGTAGACGACCGGGGCTTTATTGCCGTGGATTCCCAGCAGCGTACCAATCAGCCGCACATCTTCGCGATTGGCGATATCGTCGGACAACCCATGCTCGCACACAAGGCCACGCATGAGGGGAAGGCGGCGGCTGAGGTCGCCGCAGGGCACAAAAGTGGCTTTGAAGCGAGGGTTATTCCTTCGGTGGCCTACACTGATCCCGAAATCGCCTGGGTTGGGCTCACGGAAACCGGGGCCAAGGATCAGGGTATCGAATTCCATAAGGGCGTGTTCCCCTGGGCAGCGAGTGGCCGGGCACTTGCCCTGGCGCGCAGCGAAGGGTTTACCAAACTGCTCTTTGACCCGGCAACACAGCAGATTATCGGCGGCGGCATCGTCGGGCCCAATGCCGGAGACCTGATTGCCGAGGTGGGTCTTGCGATTGAAATGAACTGCGTCGCTCAGGATGTTGGACTCACCGTGCATCCCCATCCCACCCTCTCAGAAACCATCGCACTCGCCGCAGAAGCCTTTGAGGGGACGATTACGGATCTTTACCTTCCTCGCAAACGCTGACGCCGACGCGCCCAATTAGCTGTGCCGCCTGTACTCTCTTTTACTGTTGCCGGCTCGGGGCCGCCGGTGGTCATTCTCCATGGTCTGTTTGGCTCGGCGGTGAACTGGCGCCGCATTGCCGATACGCTTGGTCACCGCTGGCAGGTCTTTTCTCCAGACCTACCCAATCATGGAGACTCACCATGGACGGACGACATGTCGTACCCCGCGCAGGCCAAGGCACTCGCCAGCTTCATCTCGGGCCATGTGCCGGACAATCCGATGATCATCGGGCACAGCATGGGCGGCAAAGTGGCGATGGCGCTCGCGCTTGAAGGCGGGACTCCCCTCGCTGGATTGGTCGTTGTTGATATTGCGCCGGTCACCTATCCGCATTCACACCGATCCCTGGTTGCGTCGATGAAAGCACTTGACCTTGCAGCGTTACGCAACCGCCGCGACGCCGAGCGGGCACTTGAATCGGATATACCGGACAAGGCGCTCCGCCAGTTCCTGCTGCAGAACCTGCGAAGTGTCGAGGGGGGGCTACGCTGGCGCATCAATCTTGACGTTATTCATAGACAGATGGACACCCTGACAGGCTTCGACATTGCGCCCGGTCACTCGAATATCCCCGCCCTTTTTGTCTACGGTACACAGTCCGACTATGTGACACCGCAGATAACACCCCGGATCATGGACCGCTTTCCGAATGCTCGACTGCACGCCATTCAGGAGGCGGGGCACTGGCTCCATGCAGAAAAGCCTAATGCACTGATTGATGCCCTCAAGGATTTTGCCGAAACTGCAGAAAGTTAGGAACTATCCCGCACCGCAAGGTAGTTCTCCGTTGGCTTGACCAGACCGGAGGGGCGCGGCAAATGGGAAACCGTAAACCCACAGGCGCCGAGCACGGCGGACAGTCTGTGATCGGTAATCACGCCCTTCGCATCATACGGCGCCGGCCAAATATCCGTTCGATGAAACGCAAGCGTCTCGCCTTACCGGCCGGTATTCTGGGGCGAAACCAG
>JBMUHF010000059.1:0-2891 GCA_050302555.1 Arenicellales bacterium
CCGGCTGAAGATCCAGCTGATCAACCGCCAGTTGGTAAACCCGCGGGTCCGGCTTGTAAACGCCAAGGGAATCAACTGAAATTACCGCATCGAAGAAATCCTGAAGTTCACTGTTTCGAACCGCAGAATTCAGCATCTCGGTAGAACCGTTGGACAGGATTGCACAACGAAAACCTTTTTGCTTGAGCACTTCAAGCACTTTCGGCACCTCGGGGTAGCAGGATAATTCAAGATAGGCCTGCATCAGATCCTGTTGCAGCGCGGCATCGGTCATCTCATGAGTATCAAGTGCAAAATTCAGTGCATCCTGAGTGATCTGCCAGAAATCCACATATCGACCCATGAGGGTGCGCAGCCAGGTATATTCGAGTTGCTTGGTGCGCCACAACATAGAAACGGTGCTGGCATCAGGCAGTCGAGCTGAATGACGCCCGACGGCAGAGTGCACATCAAACAACGTTCCATAGGCGTCAAACACGCAGGCTCGAACTTCTTTGAATCGAGTAGCGCTCATCTCATCCCGTCTCTTAAGCGAGTCAGACCGCATCAGGCGGAATCGAATAGGTCGCCGTCACATGCGCCACCAAATCATCGCGATCTGCGCTGACCAGCTCGACCTCGCCAACCGCGAGACGCTTACCCAGTTTGATAATGCCGGCATCGGCAATCAGGTCTGCTTCCCCAGGGCGGGATAGGAAATTGATATTAAAGTTCGTGGTCACGGCAAGTTCAACAAGGCCAATGCGGCTCAGCAGTGCTGCGTAAATCGCGAAGTCTGCAAGCCCCATCATGACGGGGCCCGCGATAGTGCCCCCCGGTCGAAGAAAAGTGCTTCGATAAGGGGCGCGAACCACGGCCCGTCCCTCTGCAAGGGACTCCAGGATAAATCCAGATTCGACTGCAAACGGTAACTGTTCCCGAATTAGGGATTCCATTTGCACAATCGTGATCTGGGACATAGCAGTTTACTTTTCTTGCCTACAAGGTGTAAGTTACGGGGCGTTTTAGCAAAAGGATGCCGCAATGAAAGCGTCTCCGGCTTCTCAGGATATCTCGCCCATCGTTCTCAAGGAGACTCGTGCACCGGGGGTTGTGATGCTGACCCTGAATCGGCCAGATCAGTATAACCCCTTGTCCGAGGAGATGCTTTCTTCGCTCCAGGCAAAAATTGACGAGGTGTCAGCGGATAATGATATCAAGGTCCTGATTATTGCGGCGGCCGGCAAGGCCTTCTGTGCCGGTCATGACCTTAAGGAAATGCGAGCCACACCCGATCAGCTTTACTATGAAGATCTCTTTTCTCGATGCAGTCAAATGATGCTGACTTTGGCCCGCATGCCGCAGATCGTGGTAGCCAGGGTACAGGGCATGGCAACCGCTGCAGGCTGTCAACTTGTAGCGAATGCAGACCTTGCCGTGACAGTGGACACGGCACGCTTTGCGGTGTCCGGAATCAACCTCGGGCTTTTTTGTTCAACACCCAGCGTTCCTTTGAGTCGGGCCGTCTCACGCAAACGGGCCTTTGAGATGCTGACCACCGGGGACTTCATTGATGCGCACACAGCACATGAGTACGGACTGGTTAACCATGTGGTCCCGGCTGACAGGCTTGACGGAACAGTCGATGCCCTAGCGAAAAATATTGCCAGCAAACCGGCTGACGCTCTGCGGGCCGGAAAAGCACTCTTTTATCGGCAACTGAATATGCCGCTGGCCGAAGCCTATCAGGCCGCGGGCCAGGTCATGGCCGACAATATGCTCTTCCCTGATACCCAGGAAGGGATTGACGCTTTCATCGAAAAGCGTGATCCCAACTGGACGTAACGAACGTTATGCCAGCCCGGCCTCAGCACGGTCGGGTACACGGTACTGCAGTGCCTCGGCAAGATGTTCTTCCGTGAGCGCCGCCGTACCCTCAAGATCAGCAATTGTCCGCGCCACTCTTAGGACCCGGTAGTGTCCACGGACGGAAAACCCCAACTGACTACCTGCCTCACTAAGAAAGAGCTGTGTTTCATGCCGTAATGGAGCAACCTGCTGCAACTCGCTTTGGGTCAGATGCGCATTAATGTTGCAGGCGCGCGCTGTCTGACACTCTCGTGCGCGGCAGACCCGGCTTTTGACCTCAGCAGAGGTCTCAAGACATGATTTCTTGGTGTGGACCTCTGCGGGATCTACCGACTGTAGCCTCACATGAAGATCCACCCGGTCTATCAGTGGCCCGGAAAGGCGGCTCTGGTGCCGCCTGACCTGTTCGACGGTACACCGACACCGGCCGGAACGATCTCCGTGGTAACCACAGCCACAGGGGTTCATCGCACTCACCCACTGGAAGCGGCAGGGATAACGAGCCGTTCGCCCTGCCCGGGCAATCAATACCGACCCTGACTCCAGCGGTTCACGTAACTGATCGAGTACCTGCCGGGAGAACTCTGACAACTCATCCAGGAAAAGCACGCCGTTGTGCGCCAGCGATATCTCGCCCGGTCCCACCCGGGCACCCCCGCCCACCAGTGCTACCGCGGACGCACTGTGATGAGGTGCGCGAAAAGGTCGAAACTGCCATCGGTCACTGTCGAAACCCAAGTGGGATACTGAATAGACTGCTGCTGTTTCCAGCGCCTCGTCCGCCTGCATATCCGGCAGGATGCCAGCAAGCCGCTCTGCCAGCATGGTCTTACCGCAGCCGGGAGGACCCACCATCATCAACGAATGCCCGCCGGCTGCTGCAATCTCGAGCGCACGCACGCCAAAGGGCTGGCCGCAGATATCTTTGAGATCTCCGTGGGTATCGCCTTGGCCAAGCTTTTCCAAAGGTATGCCCGCAGTCAGTTCCGGAACGGGTGTATCTCCGGATAAGTGGGCAACTGCCTGTGTCAGGCTCTCGACCG
>JBMUHF010000060.1:0-2467 GCA_050302555.1 Arenicellales bacterium
TCCCACCCAGCAAACCATCTCTTGCGCAGTACTCGATACTGCGGCGATTCCCGCCTCGAGCACCCCAACTGCGAGTCCACGCCAGCCCACGTGCAACAGCGCAACGAAAGTACCCTCGCGGTCGCAGAGGAACACCGGCGCACAATCCGCGCTGAGAACAGCGCAGACGGTGCGATCCCGATTTGTGAAACTGCCATCGGCTACCCTGGTCTCACACCGATGATCCAATCCAAGAACAGTGTTTCCGTGCTGCTGACTAAGCCATGTGGGTGGATCCAAGAATTCAAAGGTCTTGTGCAGAATCTCACGGTGGGTCGCGACCTTGGCAGGTGTATCCTTTACGTAATCAGCAAAATTGAATCCGTCGTACGGATCATCAGGACGCGAAGCACTGCGCTCTGTAGTGAGCGCATGCACGTGTGCCGGTGCGGGCCAGTCGGGCTGCATCCACCTAAGTGCGGTGCTGCTCACGCGGTCGACCTAGCATCTTCTGCCAGGGTCTTTGCCAGACCGGCAAAGTCTGCAGGTAATGGACTCTTCCAGTTAAGCGTTTCGCTGGTGACGGGGTGACTCAACCCAAGTGCGCCTGCGTGGAGTGCCTGACGGGAAAACTGCTCAAGCCCGGTGACGAGGTCTGCGGTTGGTTTTGGCGGAAGTTGCAAACGAGCGCCGTAGAGGGGATCACCTACCAACGGAAAACCCAAGTGTGCCATATGCACTCGAATCTGATGAGTCCGGCCGGTCTGTAAGGTAACAGTAAGCAGTCCATGCGCTCGGAACCTTTCCTTCACCCGATAGTCAGTCCAGGCGGGCCTACCGTTATCGGTAACCGCCATCTTCAGGCGGTTTCTCGGGTGGCGGCCGATCGGCGCTTCTACGGTGCCGCCACTGATGGGGCAACCGTTGACGATGGCGAGGTAATCTCTTTTTATCTCACGCGCCTCAAGCGAGCGAATAAGCTCACTGCGGGCGGACTCGCTCAATGCGACCACCAAGAGACCACTCGTGTCTTTGTCGAGGCGATGCACAATCCCGGCACGGGGCAAACCGTTTACACCGGGGTATCGGTGCAACAATGCATTGGCCAGAGTCCCTGAGGCATTTCCCGCGCCCGGATGGACCACCCACCCCGCCGGCTTATCGATCACCGCAATATGGTCGTCTTCATAAACGACCGAGATCGGCAATGCCTCTGGTAACCAGTCAGAGACGGGCAACGACGGAACCTCCAAGCACAAAGTCTCACCGCCGATAACTGCAAGCCGGGCGGCAGGGATTTCTCGGTCCAATGTCACCCGACCCTCTTTAAGCCAGACCTGCAACTGCGACCGTGAATACGGCGGAAAGATCTGAGGCAGCACCTTATCCAGCCGCTCCCCTGACGCTGTTTCGGGTACTACGGCTGTCAGCACCTCACCGCTACACTCATTATTTTTCAAAATCGTCATCTTCGTTGCCCAGTGGGCGAAAGTATAATAGCGGCTTATGAATATCCCCTCTTTCTTGAATTTCCAGCGGCGCGCTCTCACGGGGTCGCTGCTGCTTGCAGCAATGCTGATGACAGGCTGTGCGATCCTGGAAGAAAAGGACAAAACCGCAGGCTGGACAGCAGAAGAGTTTCTCAGCGCCGGGCAAAAACAGATGTCCTCCGGAGACTGGGTGGGCGCTATTGAGACCTACAAAAAACTCCTGGGCCGTTTCCCGTATGGCCGCAGCGCGGAGCAGGCGCAGTTGGATACGGCCTACGCCTACTTCAAGAACGATGAACCCGCTCTGACTGTCGCCACCGCGGGCCGATTTATCCAGATGCATCCTACCCATCCGAACGTCGACTACGCTTTTTACCTTAAAGGACTGGCACTGTTTGAGCCCCCGGACAGTCTGTTTGACTCGCTGTCAGGCTATAACCCGGCAAACAACGATATCGGACCGATACGAGAGGCATTTGTGGCCTACCAGGAACTCATCAGCCGCTTTCCCAACAGCCGCTACGCACCGGATGCCCGCAAGCGTTTGATCTTCATTATCAACGTGCTTGCCACACATGAAGTTGAGGTAGCGCGGTATTACTACGCGATGGGTGCGGATGTTGCTGCAGTGAACCGGGCTCGATCGGTCCTTGAAACTTATCGGAATTCTGCAGCTGTGGAAGATGCTCTCGGTGTGATGGTCAAAGCATACGCCCGCATGGGGCTCGAAGAACTGCACAACGACGCCGCGCGGGTGTTAAAACTCAACTACCCCGACAGCCCGTATCTCAATTGAAGCCCGAAGTAATCGGATAGCGCCGATCACGGCCGAAGGCTCGTCGCGTGATCCTGACTCCAGGCGGTGCCTGCCGTCGTTTGTACTCATTGCGCACCACCATGCGCATGATCTTCTCAACGATCTCGGCCTCAAAGCCCTTCGCCACGATCTCGTCTGCGCCGAGATCATGCTCAATGAAGGCCTCAAGTATCGGATCCAG
>JBMUHF010000061.1:0-2382 GCA_050302555.1 Arenicellales bacterium
TGGAATCAGGCGGGAGCCGGTGTTATCCCAGTCGAATCTCAAGCGGAAGACATCGCTGCCTGAATCGGTGGCTTTATCGGATTCCACGAAATCCCGTTCGTGCTGTTCCCATTCAAAACGGATGCTGCTGACTCCGCTTTGTCTCGGGTTCAGAGAAAGTTTCGGCTGCGACTGCTCGGGAAGAATTGCCCGACGAGAAAGACTGAAGTCCGCGCTTTTTGCCGCACCGATCGGCAGCACCCACCGCGCCTGCACCCGGGCAATCGAGTCCTTAAGTCCAAGTCTTTTGAAGTTAGGTGCCGAGTCGTTTCCGCGTATGGCAAAGCCTGGATTCTCGTCCACGAAGTAGCGGTAATCCGGCATGTCGGACTGATAGAAAAAACCCGAGAAAACAAGTTTGTGATGTTTGGAATCTGGTAATTGAGAGCACCGACCGAAACAGCTTTGGAATCATTTTCAGAGGTAAACCCAAGAGCAAAAAGGGCGGCCTGCGGTTGACCCGCACCAACTGATACGCCGCCGAGGCCATAGGCGACGCCAGTGTTTTCGCTTGAAAAAATGAGCGGCACTATCCGGGTTCGGACTTTTTCGTCAGGCTGACCGTCGTCTGCCGAAGCAGACGTTGCTACCGCCAGAGCGATAAAAAGATACCAAAAGCCGCGAGCGGCTCGACTGCACATTAATGAAGAAAAGAATTTCATTGCGAGATCAAAGCCTTGTTCTTTATCGCATGCGGGCGAGTTCGGGAAGATCCCCTTCTAGGCCTGCCGCATAACGGATGAATGTCTCTTTGATGAAAGGGATACGGTCGGTCAGGTCAAGACCGACACCCCGAAGGTTAGAAAGCGCCGGGTTTTGCGTGCTGAACAGTCCATGGAAACCATCCATCACCTTCAGCACCAATGCGTTTTCGCCACGGCGCCAACGCTCATAGCGACGTAGTACCGAGCGGGATGCTGGATCCCGGTTCTGCGAAAAGGCGCCCGTTACCACCTCAGTAAGCGCCGCGGCATCGGCAAAGCCCTGGTTTGCCCCAAGACCTGCAAGCGGGTGCACCGTGTGCGCGGCGTCCCCCACAAGCGCAATCCGATCGCTAATGTAGTCAGCCGCATGGCGGCGAACGAGGGGAAATCCCGCCCGGGCACTGATCTTTTGAATGTTGCCCAGGCGGTTCTCAAATGCGTTGGCAAGCTCCAGGCAAAAGGCATGGTCATCGAGTGCGAGCAGTTCTTCTGCCCTATCGGTGTAGGCCGACCAAACAATCGAGCATTCGTTGTCAGGGAGCGGTAAAAAGGCCAGCGGTCCGCTCGATAGGAAGCGTTGTCGGGCACAGGAGTCGTGAGGCGCTTCGGGTGTTACGGTGGCGACGATTGCCGTGTGGTTATAGGCCGATTCCTGATGCGTGATATCAGCGAGTTCCCTGACTTTTGAATTTGCTCCATCGGCGCCGATCAGAAGGCGCGCCGAAATAGTTTCCCCACGCTCGAGCTCCACCGCGATGCTCGATCCCGATGAGGTAATGGCTACCGGAGTATCGCCGAAGCGAAGGGAGACGTCCGGTTCTGAAGTGAGCGCCTGATGCAGGGCTGAAGAGACCGTATTATTGCGAACGATGTGGCCTAGATGGGCCAGCCCCATGTTGGCAGCATCGAAAGAGATTGTGCCGGTGTTTTCAGCATCCCAGACTTCGATACGCTCGAAGGGTTGAGGCCGTGAGACGGCAATCCCAGCCCACACGCTAAGGTTTCTCAGAATATTTTCAGAAGCCTGGTTGATCGCACTGACACGTTGTGGCTCGAGAAGAGTATCCTGATGGGCGGCATACTTATCGAAGACAATGACGCTCAGTCCTTTGCGGGCGAGGGCGAGGGCACAGGCGCTGCCGATCATTCCTGCGCCAACAATAAGCGCGTCGTAGTCGTGTGATCGAATCCCGGTCACAGTCCGGTCCCGAGCGGGAGGCCCCGGGCGAGCCGTGGCAGTGTTCCTGACAGGCCCGCCGTACGTTTGAGCAGCGCCTGCTTTGCCGGGGGAAACACCTCAAGCAAGTTCAGGGCAACATTTCGCCCCAACGAAAGCCCCGGGTAGTCATTGGCAAAGATCTGCAAGAGCCCATCCGTGAAGCGCAGTACTCTTTTAGTCTGTCGCTGCCGGTTTCTGGCGTACTGGTTCAGGATTTCTGGGCTGCCGATGTCTCTTTGGTTTTTTAAACCTTGCGAGAGTTCCTCGGCGAGGTGGGCAACATCGCGCAGCCCAAGGTTGAAGCCCTGACCGGCGACCGGATGAACGATATGGGCAGCGTTTCCAAGCGCAACCAGTCGCTCCCCCACGGGGTTTTCGACTTCTGTGCGTCGCAAAGGGTATACCTGCAGGCGGTCACAG
>JBMUHF010000062.1:0-3112 GCA_050302555.1 Arenicellales bacterium
GCATCAAAGCTCGACTCTTCGCTCGCAAATGCCAATCGCTTGAGTTTGCCGGCATCCAGTTGTGCGAAAAGCGGAATCTTTCGAAGCTGCTCTGCGTCGGTAATGAAGTTCATATCAAGGAGCTTGTTTCTGTGGCGCAAAGTGCAATTTAACCGCAACAGCCCTGCTACCGCAAAACCGGCTATTCGGGGGAATCCGGATCGCCGGCAATACGCGATTCCATTTCCTCTAGATCCTCCGGCGTATTGACGTTAAGAAACATATCCTCTTGATCAGAAAAATCAACTTTTGTATGAGGCACGTCTTCCAGCCACAGATCGATCTTGCGCCCACCCCCCGCGAGAAAATTCTCAAGGCCCGGCTGAGACTGGCGATTTAGCATCATGAACACGGGCTGTAGACGTTTGCCATCATGGGCCACCACCGCATCGAATTTTCCTGACTTTCCAGCGGTATACATTCTTGCTGCATAATCTTTCGCCAGTAGCGGTGAGTCACAGGGGGCGCTCAAAACCCAGTCCTGTGAAGCCTTTCCCAGTCCGGCCACCATGCCTGCCAAAGGCCCCGCATAGCCGCTCACGCTGTCACTAATGACTGAGACACCCAGTTTTTCGTAATGGGCATGGTTACGGTTAGCGCTGATCATCACTTCGCCAACCTGGGCGGCGAGGCGGTGAAGGCCCCAGGCGGCGAGCGGGCGGCCACCAAGCGTCAGCAGGCCTTTATCTGCGCCGCCCATCCGCCGTGCCTGCCCCCCGGCAAGCAGCAGTCCACTGATTTGAGAGATGGTCTTTTCGGAATGCACTATTACCCCGCGCGATGGCACCGTTAAATTATCAATCCCATTATAATCAGGGCTGTCCCCCCAGCATTACCGCTGGGATTCAGCAGGAAACCCAGTCTGTCCTTAATATGCGCTCTTCCCGACACATTTCATCACTGCTTGTACTGAGCGCGCTGCTTGGTCTGTATGGCTGCAGTTCGAAAGACGAAATTGAACCCGCAGAACCCGACTGGGACAGAACAACCCGGCTCGAGATCCCACCCGACCTCACCGCGCCAAAAGACAACGTCAATACCGAACTGTTCTCGGCCGCGGCCCGCAACGCCAGCGAGGCGGAACTGGATCAATATAGCCAGTTCCAAGAATTTCAAAAGATGGCAGATTTTCAGGATTTCCTGAAGTGGCGTGAGAAGCACTCCGCCGATCTCGATTTAACCCTCGCCGCGTTTCGCAAAGCCCGCGATGAGGCCGTCACCGAATCCTTGAGCGAAAATGGTGTCCTCACACTCAAAACGCGAGAAGGTCAGACGATCATCCTGATCGACGATACATTGGAGAACTGTTGGCAGCGTCTCGACACGGCGCTTATCAACATGGGTGTTCATGTACTTGGCCGACGCCAGAATCAAGGTACCTTCAGGGTTCACTACGGAACCGAAGCCCACGAGGAGACTGACTCCTGGACCGGCTTGATTCCCTGGTTTAGTGATCCGATTATCTACCAGGTTAGTTTGGAACTGACACGAAATGGGCCGACAGTTTCAATCCGTGACGACCAGACGCAAAGCGCTAATACCGAGCTCGCAAATTCATTTGCTGAACTGATCGGCGTTCAACTACTGACCTTTGCCAACAACAGTTCAACCGCCGCTACTCCGGAAATAGACTCCTCAGTAATACTTACGGAGGCTTCAGGCGGTCACCTGACGATGGTGATCCCGGGTGCCGCAGGCGGTGTCTGGAACCAGCTCGACCGCGAACTGCAGGATATGGGCTTTTCGATAGTAAAACGCGATCAAACCCAACTCCGCTTCGTGGTGCGCTACGACGATCCCAGCAAACTCGCCGACAAATCATGGGTCCAGTCACTCGCCTTCTGGAAAGAGGATGCCAGCGCTCCAGCTGAGAATATTTCTGTGGTGCTGACGCCAGCCGGCGCAGAGACACGCGTCAATGTACTTGATGAGACTGACCGCCAGACAGAACTGGGCGATCAGGTGCTTGAGTTACTGTCCGCGAGTCTCAAAGCCAAAGAAGGTAACTGATCTGCCGCGCCGGTGCTGTTATTGGCCCTGGTGAAACCCAAAGTCAGGAAGCGTTTTTCGCACCCGCCTGTTGCGCCTTCCATTCCTGATAGGCCTTGAATTCCTGCCAGCGCTTCCATTGCAGATACTCGGCATATTCCGGATCATCAATCGCCAGTTGTGATGGGTCGCCACCGTCTTTTTTATCACCGCCAAATATGCGAATGCTGAAGCCTTGACCGACCTGGCGCCGCGGGGAGCGGGCATAAGGGGAATCGTCAGTCGGGTTCGTGTTGGGATCGTTTTCTACGCCTTCGGCCTCGATTGAACCCGCAGTTTTATTGAGGTTCGTGACTGAAGCGCAGCCAGAAAAACAACATGTAATCACTGCAATGACTAAAAACTTCATGATCTTTTCCAAAAGAAGCCTACCCTTTTCCAGCGATATCACGAGTATTTCCTTTCTGTTTGAAGGGATCGGTCGGAGATGTTTTAAGACCCAAAAACGCTACTATTCCCTAGTCATTAGCAGAGGAGTCTAACAGACGATTTCAGCGTCCGTTTCAAGTCTCGACGCGACCAAACCAGCGCCGGGGGTGTCAGCGCCCCGTAGAGCGATCTCTAAGATGGGTTATTTAACTAAGTCTTCCACCCTGATGCAAAAAAGACGCCACGAGGCGTCCTTTTATCTTCGACCAAGGAGAAATTTAAATAAACATGTAGCCTACTCCGCGAACGCTGACAAACTCGACGTCAGCCGATGCGGCTTCTAGTTTGTTCCGTAGCCTACGAACATACGTGTTTACTGTGCGCTCATCAAGCAAACGGTCCTCACCCCAAACCGCATCCAGAATATGTTGTCGGCCATAGACGAAATCAGCATGCGTCATAAAGAACTGCAATAGTCTGAATTCCGTTAAAACCAGCCTTAATGGTCTATTGTTTACAAAAACCAGATGACGCCTCGGATCAAGAGAAATTTTCTTATAACGAATGAGTTCAAAGCCACGATGCGGCCGGTGCCGTCTCAGGATCGCCTTTACACGCGAGACTAACTCTGCCTTGTCATAAGGGCGAGCAAGCA
>JBMUHF010000064.1:0-15377 GCA_050302555.1 Arenicellales bacterium
GGCGGCTTGCCATAGCAGGAAGTTGGATATTCTTTCTTCTCCTGAAGTGCGAATAATCAAATCAGGATCTGGTAATTCACCAGTGTACAGTCGTTTAGAAATCATCTTTTCATCTATCTCATCAATTGAAATATCTCCCGACCCCAAGAGTAACACCTCCATATGGGCTCGCAGTTCAGCCTCAGATTGGATCGCGTCGGGCAAGTTCAGCGGGCCCTGCATTCGGATTCGTTGCGGGATCGTATCGTACAGTTCTTCAATCGAACTGATTCCGATCTCATCCAGCATTGTTTGCTGTATGTTGGGAATGGCGTTGGGGATATATGGGTATGCGCTCATCTTTTCGGTCCCAGTCCAGCGAGTATCCGGACTTCTCAGAAGGTCATTTCTTTTTCATACTCCGCCGAGAGTTTGGCTACACTAATGTTGTTTATAAACGCGTAGAGAAAATTGTTCCTCCCAACAGTTTCAGCTCCGAGAATATTCAGAAAAGATTATCATCAATCCGTCGGCCAGCGAAACTCGCGATCGATACCTGCCATCTTGACGCCTGTGAATGCGGAGGCTTCAAATGACAAAGCCCGAAGATCTTCAATTTCCAGATTGCGCACGCTCGATTTGCCGCAGGATTTGGCGAGGGTGGTGATCTCCATCGTCATGGCGGTCAGATAGCGCGCTATTCTTTCGGCACCCGCCGCCACATCCATACGCTTCTCCAGATCGGGGTCTTGGGTCGCCACGCCCACAGGGCATAGTCCGGTATGGCAGTGATGACAGGCTCCCGGCGAGGTACCGAGGCGCCGGTAGTCCTCTTCATAGCGAGGCGAATTGCAGCCGAGCGCCATCAACGCCGCGGTGGCGATCATCACCGCGTCCGCTCCCAATGCCAGACATTTGGCTGCGTCAACACCTGAGCGGATGCCGCCTGCAGCCACCAGAGCTACCTTGCCACTCATACCGCATTCGTCGAGCGCTTCACGGGCGGCAGGGATAGCGGTCATGCAGGGGATTCCGGTGTGGTTCAGTAACAGTTCGGGAGACGCGCCGGTGCCTCCTTCGGCGCCATCCACTACGATCACATCGGCGCCGGCCTTAGCGGCAATAGCGACATCAAAACGGGGGCGGGTAGCACCCATCTTGACGATGATCGGTACTTGATAGTCAGTCGCGATACGCAACTCCTCGATCTTGACGGCGAGATCGTCGGCACCGAGAAAGTCCGGGTGACGGACGGTTGACCGCTGGTCGACGCCCTCCGGCAGGGTACGCATCTGCGATACCCGAGGCGAGACTTTCATACCGAGCAGCAGTCCTCCGGTCCCGGGCTTTGCACCCTGGCCCATCAAAACTTCCAGGCCATTCGCGCGGCGTAGATGGTCGAGATCCAGCCCGTAGCGTGCCGGGGTGATCTGGTAGACCAGCTGTCGGCTGGCAGCGCGTTCTTCTTCAAGCATGCCACCTTCGCCGGTGCAGGTCATGGTGCCAACCTTGGAAGCTCCGTGGCCGAGAGCTTCCTTGGCGCTGGCAGACAATGCACCGAAAGACATTGAGGCGATATAGATCGGTATCTTGAGCTCGATCGGCCGTTCGACCAGGCCAGAACCACCCCCCAGGACCACGGTGGTATCGCAGCTTTCGCGATAACCCTCCAACGGTAGACGCGTCATGGAGGCCGGTACAAAGGTCAGATCATCAAAGGTCGGCATACGCTTGTTGAACGTGTTGTAGCCGCGGACCTGATAGCGGCCCAACTGGGCCAGCGCGTGCACCTCTGCAATAGCGTCTGGTGTCCAGCGCGCGGAGCCGCCTTTATCGTAGGAAGACGGCAGCCCGGGCGGTCGGTCAGAGATTGCGCCATCGCCGAATTTGATGTCCTCCTCGGATGGCATCTCGAACGGGTAGGTATAGGATTTGGTCAGATCATCAGCCATGCTTTCGCATCCCGACTTTCGAAGTACCAAAGACGCTGACTGGATATGATCTTGCGCCAGTCATGGGCGCTGTCGTCCAGGCCGTATCCCGCCAACAGCTGTTCAACGGATGCCGCCTCCTCGGGCTCCGGCTCAACCACTTGGGTATCCACCCCAAGGGACTCGATGTCTCCCAGCACCCACACCTGGCCATCCCACAGCGCGTCAGCGCAAGAGGCACCCGCGCCGCCCAAGGCGATGATGCGGCCGGCATGGGCCATGAACCCCGACTGATAGCCGAGTTTGCCTTCAACGATAATGTCACCGCCTTTCATTGCCGCCCCGCAACGTGGACCGCAATCTCCCCTGACGTGGACGGTACCTCCCAGCATGGAGGCGCCGACCGACATGCCGGAATAGCCGTTGACCGTAATGTGGCCCGATGCCATGGCCTCCCCGGTACCCCAGCCTGCATTGCGCTCAATCTCTATAGTCGCACCGTTATTGAGCCCACCGCAGTAATAACCCACGCTGCCTTCAAAGCGGACTTGTGCACCGGCCGGCAGTCCGATGCCGAGGTTATGCCTGGACAGGGTATCCGTTAGGCACACCGAATGACCGTCAGCTACGGCAGCCTGGATTTCCTGGTTGATGATACGGATCGGCCGATCGCCCACCGTGATAGTCACTTCCGTCATGCCGCTGCCGTCTGAGGTCCGACCGCCCAGATGCGCGTAAGCGACGGACCATCGTAGTTGATGACATGACATTCGTCGCGCACGACTCGGCGTACTGCCTGTTCTTCGGTGGCGGCTGCCAGTTCGTCACCATCCTCCACTGTGACCAGGGGCTTCATGGCAAAGCGATCCTTGGCGAATCCGATACCTTGGGTATCGCTGATCATGAAGGTAAATACGCCATCAATGGCGCCGATGGATTTATGGAGTGCCTCTTCCCGGCTGAGCCCCTTGCTCATCTGGTCGGAAACCCATACTGCAATCAGTTCGCTGTCGTTCTCGGTCATAAAGCGATAGCCCTGCTGCTGCAGACGCTTGCGCCACGAGTAGTAATCGGTGATCTGACCGTTGTGCACGATGGCGACATCGGGAAACGGTCGTGCCCAGAACGGATGACTGGCAGTGGGAAGCACCGACGACTCGGTGGCGAGCCGCGCATGCCCTAGGCCATGGGTTCCCATCATTTCCCGTACGCCATGCTTGTCGGCGACGGCACGGGAATCACCGACGTCCTTGATGATTTCCAAAGATTTACCGAGAGATTGAACCTCGATGCGGTCGGAGATGAGATCCGCGTCGTGAATCCAGCGCACCAGATCGACTGGCTCACTGATCAGCATGCGTACCGAGTAATGGCGGTCTCCAGAGTCGTCGATGACGGGATCGGAGAGATAGTCGGCACCGTGGGCGCGCAGTATATGGGCGAATTCCTCCAGGTCGCTGTCGAGGCGGGCCCTCGAATATCCGATGAGCCGGACCTTGTAGCCGATCTCGCACAACTCCGAATAAATCGCAAAACCAGTGGAGTCCGCACCACGATGCGCCTGGGCATCCATCAATTCGACAAGATCGTTGCCGACCGTGCCGTATCCGCGCAGAATTCTGCCTGCGATACCACACATAACTGATCAACCTCCGATGCGCTTGCCCAATATCAACGCATTGTAGGAGGGATTACGGATAAGGGAAAGTTCGAGGGTTTTTGATCCAATGAGCGGGAGGTATAGCGGGATCGATAAGACCCAAGCTTTCGACTGATGGATCGTGGGGGTTGCTCAAGGGTGGTGGAACTCCTTTATGTAAGTATTGTTTTTATTTCACAGCTTGGGTAGCCTGACTTACAGATGGGATTACTAAAACCCCCACATCACTAACAGAAACCGGAAAGAACCCGAGGTCTAGAAAATATGAATAGCGGCATGATGAGCGTCGAACAACTGACACAAGCTGTTGAGGAGGGCAGTATTGATACGGTACTGGCCTGCCAGGTCGACATGCAGGGCCGTCTGATGGGCAAGCGTTTTCAGGCCGAGTTTTTTCTTGACGGCGCTATTGATGAAACCCATAGCTGCAATTACTTGCAGGCCACGGACATGGAAATGGAAACCGTGGAGGGCTACAAGGCCACCAGTTGGGAAGCGGGTTACGGCGACTACATCATGAAACCTGATCTCGCGACCCTGCGCAGACTGCCCTGGCTGGAAGGAACGGCACTAGTACTTTGCGACGTTCTTGATCATCACACCCATGAAGAAGTGCCCCATTCGCCCCGAGCTGTACTGAGAAAGCAGGTACGGCGTTTGGCAGATGCAGGTCTGAAGGCCTTCATGGCGACCGAACTTGAGTTTTACCTGTTCGATGATAGTTTTCAGTCCGCGTACAAGAGCGGCTATCGCGGCTTGACGACTGCCAGTCATTACAACGAGGACTATCACATCTTCCAGACCACTAAGGAAGAAGAAGTCATGCGGTCCATCCGCATTGGTCTGCAGGGCGCTGGAGTGCCGGTCGAGAACAGTAAGGGCGAGGCCTGTGCTGGTCAGGAGGAGATCAACGTTCGCTATGCCGAAGCGCTGGACATGGCGGATCGGCACGTCATCGTGAAGAACGCGTGCAAGGAGATAGCCTGGCAGAAGGGGCGCTCTGTGACCTTTATGGCCAAGTGGGACTACGATCATGCCGGTAATTCGAGCCATATACATCAATCGCTCAGGAGTCTCGATAGTGGACCCGTGTTCCACGACCCCGACTCAGCGCATGGTATGTCGGAAGCCATGCGCCAGTATCTTGCCGGGCTGCTTGGCCATGCCGATGAAATTACCTATTTTTTGGCGCCGAACATTAACTCCTACAAGCGATTTCAAGCGGGCACTTTTGCGCCCACCAAAGCGGTCTGGAGCCTTGATAACCGCACCGCCGGTTATCGCGTGTGCGCCGCCGACACATCAAACGTGCGGATCGAATGCCGGGTTGGTGGGGCGGACCTTAATCCTTACCTCGCTCTAGCGTCACAAATCGCTGCCGGGCTGGACGGTATCGAAAACAAAGCAACTCTTGAAAGTGAATTTGTCGGCGATGCATACGGTGGTCAGGGCCGCTATATTCCCGCCACCCTGCGGGACGCAACCCAGGCACTGGATGAGTCGGTGATGCTTCGCCGCGCCTTTGGCGATGATGTTGTCGATCACTACGTGCACGCGGCACGTTATGAACAACTCGAATATGATCGACGGGTGACGGATTGGGAAATATTCCGTGGCTTCGAGCGGGCCTGAACCTGCCGGCGCAACTTTGTCTTTCTCCTTTAACCCCGATTTGATCGATATTTGAGGGCATCATGACAGTTCATAAAATTGCAGTTATCCCCGGTGACGGTATCGGTGTAGCCGTAACCGAATCGGCTTTGGCCGTGGCAGCTGCTGTGCTTCCGGGCAGTCGTTTTGAAGCCACCATGATGCCGTGGTCTTGCGACTATTACCTTGAGACCGGTCGCATGATGCCGGAAGATGGTATCGAGATTTTGCGTGGTTTCGATGCGATCTTCCTGGGCGCTGTGGGCTGGCCGGCAAAAGTACCTGATGCGGTGTCGTTGCACGGTTTGCTGCTGCCAATCCGTAAGGCCTTTGTTCAATATGCCAACATCCGACCCCACCGTTTGCTGCCGGGAGTCGAAGGCCCGTTGCGCACATCGAATTTCGATATTTTGTGTATCCGTGAAAATACCGAAGGCGAATATTCGGGAGCGGGTGGGCGTGTGCATCGCGGCACTGCAGATGAGGTGGCAGTTGAAACGGCCGTCTTTACGCGCACGGGTGTTGAGCGCATTTTACGGTTTGGCTTTGAACAGGCGCGCCAACGCTCTGGCCGGCTGGCCTCGGTGACGAAATCAAATGCACAGCAATATTCGATGGTTTTTTGGGATGAAGTGACGCAGGAGTTGACTGCTGAATATCCCGAAGTAAATGTGACGCCTTATCATGTGGATGCAATCTGCGCGCGTATGGTTATGGCACCTGAAACCCTGGATGTAATTGTCGCTTCCAATCTTTTTGGTGACATCCTGACCGATTTGGGCGCCGCGATTCAAGGCGGGCTTGGCTTTGCGGCATCGGCCAATATTAGTCCCACTGGCAACGCGCCATCTATGTTCGAGCCGGTACATGGCTCGGCGCCGGATATCGCCGATCAGGGGATGGCCAATCCGATTGCAGCGATCTGGTCTCTGACCATGATGCTCGAACACCTGGGCGAAACAGAGGCTGCCAAACAGGTGATGGCGGCGGTGGAGGCGACTACCGTCAGTGGCGTCGGCTGTGTGTCAGGGGCGCAGAGCACGAATGAGATAACTCAGACGATTTTGGCCGCTTTGTGATGAACGGCCAAGCAGCTTCGTTACACCCCGCGCTCAACAGTGTGAATGACGCTTAAAGAGCACCTATCGGAACTTGTCTAACATGATGTTTGATGTTTTTGTGGTCGGGGGTGGAATCAATGGCTGTGGGATCGCGCGGGATGCTGCGGGAAGGGGTCTTTCCGTTTGTCTTGCAGAGAAAGATGATCTCGGGGCCAAGACGTCCTCTGGCTCGACCAAGTTGGTACATGGCGGCTTGCGCTATCTTGAGCACTATGCATTCAATTTAGTGCGTAATTCACTAATCGAGCGAGAGGTGCTTTGGCGTATTGCGCCACACATCATCTATCCCTTGCGCTTCGTATTGCCTCATCATAGAGGTTTGCGTCCGAGCGTACTTTTAAGACTTGGGCTATTTATCTACGATCATCTGGGTGGTCGGAAAAATTTATCTAAGTCCCGCAAGATTTCTTTCGCATCAGATGAGGTTGGCCAACCGTTACGATCGGAGTTCAAAATCGGATTTGAGTATTCGGACTGCTGGGTTGATGATGCGCGCCTGGTTCTCATGAATGCTCGAGATGCGGCAGAGCGGGGCGCAAAGGTCATGGTCCGCCACGAGGTTGTTTCAGCACGAAGAGAGAACGGGCTGTGGGTGATTAACGTCCGTGATCACGCCTCAGCGAAGCATGAGTTTCGGGCCCGAATTCTTGTAAATGCGGCAGGCCCCTGGGTTTCGCAGTTAACGGATTCCGTGATTAATGGGGCAGTCCATCGCGATATGCGTCTGATTCGAGGCAGCCATATCGTGGTGCCAAAGCTCTATGCACATGACCGCTGTTATCTCTTGCAAAATTCGGATGGGCGTATCGTCTTTGTCATCCCGTATGAGGATGACTTTTCGTTGATCGGTACAACCGATGAGGAGCATCATGAAAGTCTTGAAAAGATCGCTATCGAGAAGGGCGAAGCGGAATATTTGTGCGCATCAGTCAATCAATATTTCAAAACATCGATCAGCACCAAAGACGTTGTTTGGTCTTATTCTGCCGTGAGACCGTTGTTTGATGACGGAACCTCAGATGCCAAGTCGATAACTCGGGACTATCGGGTTGTCTCCGAGTTTAATGAGACAGGTGCACCCCTCATTAGTGTATTAGGCGGAAAGATTACAACCTATCGAAAGCTTGCCGAGGAAGTCATGGCGGAGATCAGTCGCGCCTTGGGGGTGCTTGGACCCTCATGGACCGGATCGGCCCCGCTACCAGGCGGCTCCTTTGCATGTCTGGAGTTTGAAAATGAGGTCACACGGCTACAGGAAGAATATCCATTTCTTTCTGATTCCTACGCCCATCGCTTGATGCGGCTGTATGGTTCGTTAGCGCACCAGATTCTGCGCGGAGCTAAAAGTTATAAAGATTTAGGGCGATTTTTTGGCGGGCATCTGTATGAGAATGAGGTTAGGTATCTGATGAAGTATGAGTGGGCGATGTCAGTTGAAGATGTCCTCTGGCGGCGAACAAAAGAAGGTTTGAGACTTTCTGATAATGAGGTCGGCCAGCTTAGTAAATTCCTCAAGGAGGTCGCCCATGAAAACAACTCGGTTGAGCCCCAATCTGAGGTATCCTCAACGACGACTGTTGAGAGGTCGGTCGCATGAAAGAGTCTAGTTTTTTCCAGAGATTTAAGCGGGGCGGTAGTCTGCTTCGAACCAGCAAAACGGTCGAAGCACAGGTTGAGAGTTTTTTATCAACTGTGGTGGAGTCCGGACAGATATTTTCCAAAGCCTTCGATGCTTACCTGTCGGAGGGAGCCTCGACGGAGTTTCAGACCCTGGCCGATGAAATCAGGGAGCTCGAGCGCCAAGGAGATGATTTGCGGCGAGACATTGAGACTGAACTCTATACAAGAACGCTAATACCGGACCTGCGAAGTGATGTCTTGAGCTTAGTAGAAAATATTGACAAGCTCACCAATCTCTACAAAGCAAATCTATTTCGGCTCTCTATCCAAAACCCGGAGATTCCGACGACGTTTCACCAAGACTACAGAGAGTTAACCCGTCTGGCGGTCATCTGCGCAGAAGCGGTGATTGACACGACCCGTTCTTTTTTCACCGACCATCATGCGGTCCGGGCCGGAGCGAAGCATGTTGCAGAGCTTGAGACGCAAGCGGACGAGGTAAGCACGCCTTTGCAGCGGCGGATTTTCGAAAGTGATCTCGAACTTGCTCATAAAGTACAGCTTCGTTACTTCGTTGAGAAACTGGATGATGTTGCCAATCAGGCTGAGGATGTTGCAGATCAGTTAGCCATTAGTGCGATAAAGAGACGGATTTAACTATTCCAGGTGGAAATTTCCTTTCTGATTTTCCTCGGTGGAGGGCTGTTCCTTGGGTGGGCGCTGGGGGCAAATGACTCTGCTAACGTATTTGGCACCGCTGTGGGCACCCGCATGCTCCGTTTTGGTGTTGCCGCGATGCTTTGTAGTATCGGAGTCATTCTTGGCGCCGTAATCAGCGGCGCCGGTCCAACTGAAACCCTTAACAAACTGGCATCAATCACTTCACTCCCTGATGCGGGCATCGCGAGCGCCTGCGCAGGACTGACTGTGTTTTTGATGACCTGGCGCGGGGTACCGGTATCTACCAGTCAAGCTGTCGTTGGCGCTCTTATCGGGTGGAACACCTGGAATGGAATTGCGACCGACACCGAGGTGATAACAAAGATTGTGATGACTTGGGCACTCTGTCCAATTCTTGCTGCAGTCATCGCTGCAATTCTCCTGCCATTAACAGGCCTTGCCTTGCGTATCTCACGGATGCATCTTTTCAGGCAGGATGCCCTGACGCGTTATGCGTTGATTGTTGCCGGGGTTTTTGGCGCGTATAGCCTTGGTGCCAACAATATTGCAAACGTGATGGGACCCTTCGTCGAAGTGGTTCAATTTGATGCGGTTGATTTCTATGGCTTATTTTCGCTGAATTCACTTCAGCAGCTTTTCTTATTGGGCGGCATAGCGATCAGCATAGGTGTTTTCACTTACTCTCGCCGTGTGATGTTCACGGTAGGCAGAGATCTTTACAACCTGTCCCCCGTGGCAGGATGGGTGGTGATCATGGCGCACTCCATCGTGTTGTTTCTGTTTGCGTCAAAAGGGCTTTCAGCCTGGTTGAATGGTGTCGGCCTTCCGCAGATGCCCCTCGTACCAGTATCGAGTTCGCAGGCAGTGATCGGAGCCATTCTAGGCATTGGACTCATTCGCGGCCGGCATGGAATTAGATGGAACGTACTCGGAGAGATCGGTTTGGGCTGGTTGTTAACTCCCCTCATATCGGCATTGATTTGTATCGCAGCCCTGGCTGCCTTTTACCGATTTCTTGGATAACTGACCTTGTGCGCTTTTAATCTTGCGTGATATACGTCAGTAGTTGAACGACTTGGCCCGGCGTCTTCGCCCATGCCATCGCTGCGCCGTCGACTTCTTTGAGTGCATGGACAATGTCCTCGTTGTGAAGCGTTATATAAGGCTTGCCCTTTGCAGCACAATATCCCGCATCAAAGCAGCATTCCATTGTTTAAACTTCTCTCCAAAGCGGATGATCGCGATATCACAATTTTCGAGATGGGTTTTAGTTCGTATCGAGTTAACTTTTGACGATTTGTGGTCTCGCCAGAAGGCATCTTGTTCCGCGCCGAGTAAATCACCCGCAGCATCGCTGGAGTCGTGGTCAGTGACCGCTGAGCTAAACGTTACGGGAAGATCACTGGCTAATACGCCATCGATCAGTTGCTGACGCCAATCCGAATGAATCTCGCCCGACAAATAAACTTTCCAGATCATTAGTTTTCCTCTTTTAGGTTCAGATGACTCCCAATGGACGCCACATACTGCGAGTCGGTATGGAGAGATGGCGGGTCCAAAAGGGCCCAAACCTTCGACCAATGGATTATGGGGCGACTGTCGTTCCTAGCCAAACTCTTTTTACTTCAGTAAATTTAGCGGTTAAATGCATCTCAGTCCTGCGCCTGCTGTACCCAAGTTGTAATGAAGTGAGCTGGAGTAGGTACAGATTCGGGACAGCGCGAGGGCCGACCTACCACCACTTCTTTTGTTAATTGTTATTGTTAACAAAACTGGACCACAAATTGGAGAACCCTAATGGGCTTATTTTCAAACGAAGAAATGGCTAGACGTCTCGAAAATGCCAGAAGGGTTATGGCTGAGAAGAACATCGATGCCATCGTTATTAACTCTGTTCATAACACTCTCTATTACAGTGGATTCTGGATGGTGCCATGGGGGCGCTACCAGGGTGTCGTGATTCCGCGAGAAGGCGAACCGGCGGTTATTGCTCCAAGGATTGAGTTTGACCGCCCTCACCGTATGTCGATATTCGACGATGTCCGGATTTACTGGGACACACAATCACCAGTTGACGGTATTGTGAAAATCATCGGCGACGTTTTGTCGGAGCGCGGCATCGGCAGCGGCGTTATTGGATTCGAGGAAACGTTTGCTTCATTCGAATTTCACAGCAAACTGCAATCGGGGTTGACGGAGTTCAGCCTGACACCTGTCGCCTACGACCTAATGTATTCCCAGAAAATCAAATCCGCTGAAGAACTCGACATCATGCGCCACGGCGGCCAGATCTGCGATATCGGCGCCCAAGCGTGTGTTGATGCTCTCGGTGTTGGTGTTAGTGAGGTTGAGATGCAGCGCGTGATGATAAATGCCATGGAAAAAGAAATCTGCAAACGCTTCCCCGAGGAAGAATGCGATGGCACCTTTGCCTGGTTTCAGTCCGGCTCCGTCAACACTACTGTGGCCCATGCACTGAACACTAACCGCAAGGTTGAGGCAGGCGACATTTTAAGCCTCAATGTTTTTCCAATGATCGTTGGTTACTACCACCTTTTGGAACGCTCGTTGGTGATGGGGCCAATGTCCGACGAAATCAAAAAATATTTCGAAATTGAAGTAGAAGTACATCACTCTGGCATTTCGGCGCTGAAACCAGGAATACGGTTAGGCGATATCGACGATGAATTTATTACACCAATATATCGAAAGTATGGACTGGAGCACGCCAGAACATTCGGTACAGGCCATTCGTTTGGCATCATGCACTACTGGTATGGGCGGGATGAAATTGGAGAGATCCGACCCTACAACGACGCGATTCTTGAGCCGGGTATGGTGTTGTCCATTGAACCCATGATTTCAATTGAGGGGGTCGGCGGTTTTAAACATGCTGATATGTTTATCGTGCATGAAGATGGCGTTGAGCAGTTGACGAACTTCGATAATGGTGTGATTGTGATTGAGCCTTAGGCGTAACCCGTATAAAGGCAATATTCTTATCGGCTAAGAGTATCGGACTGAAACGCGCAAACTACCTATGAACAGAGCCTTTGTAAGAGAAGCTGATGGTGATGAGGTTGTCGAACCGCTATACGAACGACAACACAGTGATCTACCGAACTACATCACGCCCGAGGGTCTTTCGCACCTAGAAAACAGAATTCAGGCTCTGGAAAATAGTATTGCTGCCCTGTCGAAAACAGACACGCTGGATAAAAAATCTCAGGTTGCGAGGGCGCAAGGCGATTTGCGCTATCTGTTAGAGCGAGTGCGCCGAGCACTACCTGTGGCGCCGCCGGTATCACCCGACAAGGTCCAATTTGGCGTGACCGCCGTGCTGGAGGACGAAACAGGTCAGTCGTACCGTTTTACCCTGGTTGGTGAAGATGAAACAGATATAGATCAGGGCAGGATCAGTTGGGCAACTCCAATTGCAAAACAGCTAAGTGGTCGGGTGATCGGCGATGAAATTATCTGGTCAAAAGGAAATCAACAGATCCAACTGGAACTGGTCGATATCCTCTCTTAGTACATCGTGTCGACCACACTCTGGCCGCATCCTGCAGGAGGCCGATCTCCTTTCCCTAAATTCGGTTTTAAAGATATATTCGAACGAATTGAATTCATGAGGACTACAGGCTAATCATGACCACACTGTATAAGGGAATGGACGCCGCCTTGCTGGAGGCGGAGTACAACCTCCGAGCTCGGCGAGGTTCAGATTTTGAGGATCTGGTAGAAAGGTGGCTGGAGCGTAGCGCAGCACAACGGAATTCATCTGGAGCAAAGGTGGATCTTGCCTATGGTGCAGGCGTTCGGGAAAAACTGGACTGGTTTTCAGGAGGTGAACCCAATGGCCCTGCACTGATCTTCATCCACGGCGGATACTGGCAAAGGGGTGACAAGAATATGTACAGCTTTGTCGCTGAGTCCTTTGTCGAGCACGGTGTTTCGGTGGCAGTAATGAATTACAACCTGACTCCTTCAGTGCGGATGCCGCACATTCCGCCCCAGATACAGAAAGCGGTTTCATGGGTCTGGCAGAACGCGCCGGATCTTGGGTTTGCTAGGGACAAACTTTTCATATCGGGTCATTCTGCGGGGGGCCACTTGACTGCGAGGATGATGGCCACGGATTGGCCATCTGTGGATGCAAGCCTGCCTGCTGATCTGGTCAGGGGCGGTATACCCATCTCAGGGTTATATGAACTTGAACCGCTGGTGCACACTTCGATCAACGAAGGACCTCAGATGGATATTGCGGAGGCTCGGGCGGAGAGTCCGTGCAATATCCCCCCGGTCACGAATGCACCTCAACTGGTGGCTGTGGGCGGTGGGGAGACTGCCGAGTTCCTGCGTCAGTCAGATGACTACTCGAACCAGTATCGAACCGATGAGCGGATCATGGAACGCTTTGACGTTCGGAAGGACGATCACTTCGATGAGCTGGAGACGTTGGCGAGGGCCGATAGCTTGTTCTTCGAAAAATGCATGCAGTTGATTACCGTTTGATCAGAGTCGTACTCAACCGTTGAGGGAAGACTGATATCGTGTCGAGACTACCAGAATTTGATCTGGGTACGTTGGATGTAGCCCAGGAAAGTATCTACGAAGGAATTGTTTCAGGACCACGGGGGAAGTTCGGTGGTCCGTTCTATGCGCTAATTCACGCACCAGAAATCGCAGACGCGACCCAAGCGCTCGGGGCGGTCCTTCGATTCAATACTAAACTGGATCCGCGATATCGGGAGACGGCTATCCTTGTCGCCGCACGGTTTTGGTTGAATGCGGTGGAATGGGATGCCCACGTGCCTATCGCGATAAATGTGGATGTGCCTATAGAATGTATTGAAGGAATACTGGAACAGAAAATGCCAGACTCAGTTGCCTCAGAATATCAGCTCGTCATTCGTTTCTGCCAGGAGTTGCTGGAGGAAAAACAGGTATCCGATGCTGTGTATTTTGAAACGCGAGAACTCGTCGGGCTGGAACAGGTGGTGGAGTTGGTGTCGGTGATTGGTTATTTTGGGCTGCTCGCCATGCAGTTGAATACCTTCCAGATTTCGCCCGACCCCAGGGATGGGAAACCGCCAGCAAACTTGATGTTATCCCGCGTCAGGCAGATCGCAGAAGCTTGACAGTGGAGGTTGCTGCGGCGACCAGTCGGTCTTCCTGGTGGAGTTCTCCATCAAGGTAGGCGATGTTTCTCCCGGAGTGAATAACTCGACCCGAGCCTGTAAACCTCCCGTTTCGGCCAACCTGCATGAAACTCACTTTCATTTCCAGAGTCGCTACCCCAGTGCAAAGATCAGGTAAGCCTATAGCGGCGTAGGCCATAGCCGCATCGAGCATCCCTGATATATAGCCACCCTGAACGATATCCCCAGAGTGACAGAAGCGTTCGTCGGTATCGAAATGCATAACCAGAGTGGAGGTGTCTTGGCAAAAACTGATTGCTTGGCCGTTGAGAGTTTCTACAGAAGGAGGCCATTGGCCGTTGAGAAACGATACAATATCTTTGTTGGTCATTTTGTATTCTCGGAAAAATCCCGGATGATTTCCTGTGCGGCATTGTGCCCGGGAACACCGCTTACGGTCCCGCCCGGCCATGCTCCAGAGCCGCAAAGGTACAGCCCCTGGATTGGGGTCCTGTAGTCCGCGCAGTGAGCCAACGGGCGCAGACCGAACATTTTCGACGGCATCATATCCAAGTGCATAATATTGGCATCCCGCAGGCCAAACTCGTTTTCCAGGTCGAGCGGGCTCAATGCCTTGTAATCTATCAGGCGGTCTTTTAAATCAGGCATGTAACTGCTGATGATGTCAATGCATCGCAAAGCCATGCGATCACGCTCAGTCTCCCAGCTACCTTCGGCGAGTTCTACTGGCGCATGCCAAATATTGCAGCTCATGATGTGTTTTCCTTCGGGTGCCATCTCCGGACTGGTCAACGAAGGTATTAGTCCTAGGATGATGGGGGATTCCGATGCACGTCCATACTTTGCGTCGTCATAAGCCCGCTCCATGTAGTCGAGGCTCGGGGCCAACCTGAACTGGCAACTGGCATACTCACGTTCGAGTCCTGCGGGAGCGGCGGAAAACGACGGCACGCCATCCAGGGCTAATGCTAGTTTGAATGCGGAACCCCGTTGGGGAAGTCTGTCTACTTCCAGTTGGAATTCGGGTTCCCCAGACCCATCTTCAAGCAGTTCCGAGAGGGTGGTTCTCGGGTGTAAGTTTGAGGCGATACAGCCAGCGCGGATGAATTCCCCGTTTTCCAACTCGATTCCCTGAACACCCTGGAAGTTTTCCGCGATTCGTACTACGCGAGCTCCAACCCGCACCTCACCACCGTGCGCTTCAACGCATTTGTGCATCGCCTTGGTGACCGCTCCCATACCCCCCACCGGTAATCCGGTGTCTTTCAGCAATTCTTTCTTCTGCCATTTCTAAAGTTATATATAAAACATTTAAACCTTGTGCCAAATAAGCACTTGCACAATGACACATAAACAAAGACTTACCTACACCTGTACCTGCCAATGCAATATTCAAAGTCTTACTAGGAATACCACCTTTGGTTATTCTATTCATATAATCTAAATCAAATTGATATTTTGTTTCTTTAGTATGATACCATTTAAATCTATCATCAGCGTCTTCTATATAATCGTGACCAATATGTTGGTCAAAAGATACTGCTAATGCGTCTGCTAATATACTAGGTATTGC
>JBMUHF010000065.1:0-1697 GCA_050302555.1 Arenicellales bacterium
GGATAATTCAGCCAGTCCGTCAGACGCTGGATTGGATAGATATAAACGAGATACGCAGCCAGCAGTACGAACGTCCAGAAAAATGTCCTGCGCTGTAGGGTCTTCCAGAGTGACATAGAGAGAAGAGGCCTCAGGCCTCTAGGGAGTCAAGAATCCGACGGGCCGCCTCGTGGGCAGCCATGATGGTCGGTGCGTTGGTGTTGGCTGATGTTATGTTTGGGAATATTGAAGCATCGACAACCCGAAGACCCTCTATTCCGAAAACCTGAAGATCGGAGTTCACCACTGCACTTTGGATGTCTGGCCCCATCCGACAGGTTCCGCAGGGGTGATAGACGGTGGTTGCTCGTTCACGGAAGTCATTGAGAATCTCGTCTTCGCCCATGGTCGACAGATTAAGATCGGGAGTTCTGGCAAGCACGTTTTTGATCGCTTGGGTTTCCTGAATCCTGCCGATAAGTCGCGCCATGGCGATAACCCCGTCGAGATCTTCCTGAGTCGCCAGGTAGTTGGTAGCGATCCGTGGCGGAACAAGCGAATCGGAAGATTGAATATCTATTGAGCCTTCGCTGGTCGGGCGTGATGGATTGAAGCCCATGATGAAACCAGGATAGGGGTCCGGCAGGGTTAACTTACGCGTCTCGCCTTCAACGGGCTGATAACTCACCGGGTTGCAGTAGAGCTGTGTATCCACAGCGCTGATGTCAGGGGTGGAGCGGGCCAACCCGCCAATCTGGTTCACGCTCAGGGACAGGGGGCCTGAACGGGACAGCAGGTACTGGATGCCGGCGCCGATTCTTCCTGGCCAGGTACGCAGGGTACGGTTTAGTGTTTGTCGGTTCGCGCGATAGAAGTAACTGATCCCGAGGTGATCCTGAAGATGCTTGCCGACGTGCGGGTGTTCAAGGGCGGGCTGAATGCCATGTGCTTGAAGCACCTTCCCCGGGCCGATTCCGGAAAGTTGCAGCAACTGTGGCGAGTTGACAGCCCCTGCGCACAGCAGAACTTCGCACCGCGCCCGAATTTCCACGGGATTGTCGGCAACAAGGCAGGAAACGCCGGTCGCTTTGCGTTCCGTGGTATTGATTCTGGTCACCGTAGCGTTGTTCAGGATCTCCAGGTTGGATCGCTTGGCGGCCGGGTGCAAGAAAGCAGTAGCCGAAGAGCATCGCTGTCCTGATCGGGTGTTGATCAAATAAGGCCCAACCCCTTCGCCCTCAAGACACGGCGTATCAGGCTTTACCAGACCCGCCTGCAGAAACGCCTTTTCGAAGTCGTCTTTCAGCGAGTGGTATTCCGCCGATGCGTCATAGACTGACAGCCGGTTCTCGTTAGTTGTTCCAGAGTATTGAGACTGTTGCGGGATATTCCCTGTGGAGAAATCCTCAAAGCTTTCGTAGACGCTCTTGACGGCATCATAGCCCCAACCAGGATTGCCGGCCCGTTCCCAGTCGTCGTAGTCTTTCGCCTGGCCGCGGTGGTAGACCATGGCGTTGATCGAACTTGATCCCCCGAGGACCTTACCCCTCGGCCAGTAGAGCCGACGGTTGGAGATGGCGGAATCAGGTTCTGCCGAATAGCACCAGTTGACCTTCGGATCGGTATAGGTGATGCCATAGCCGATGGGCGTACGAATCCAGAAACGGTTATCTGACGGGCCCGCTTCGATGAGGACAACGTGGTAGTCACCACTGGCG
>JBMUHF010000066.1:0-7115 GCA_050302555.1 Arenicellales bacterium
TCGGGCTAATAATTTACGCCGGACTGGCGTGGAGTTTGCCTGAATGCAAGGTGCCTCAGGGCCTTAATCCTGATGACGAGGCGAACTACTGCATGATCCATACCTTCCGTACGGCCTGCCTTTTGGGTCTGGGATACGACCTCGATAAAGAAAACTGGACCGTCATGCGCTCACACTACGAGGGTTGCACGATCCGGGGCTGTGAGCAGTTTCTGGAAGAGACGGGTGGCCTTTCAGAAGCGCTGTTTGAAAAAGCGTGTAATTTTGTTCAGTTCGACCGGCGCTGAGTACCGCAAGACCGCTAATTCTTAACTGCGCAGATAGGAAGCGCCGTTGACGTCGATAATGGCACCGGTTGAGAACTCCGCTCCGGCCGAAGCCAGAAATAGAACCGCATGGGCGACCTCTTTGGGTTTTGCGACCCGCCCCAGCGGGCTCTGCCACCGCACGGCATCTCCGCCGGGCCCCTCGAGGACTGTGCTCGCCATATCCGTTTCGACGAATCCCGGGGCCACGGCACCGACAAAGATGCCGAGGGGTGCCAGTTGCTGGGCGAGGGATTGGGTGAGCGCGTTAAGACCGGCTTTGCTGGCGCCATAGGCCGGGCAGCGGGGTTCCCCCCGAAAGGCGCCGCGCGAACTGACATTCACAATCCGCCCACCCCCGGACTGACGCATATGCTGCACCGCGTGCCAGCAGAGGTTGGCGGGCCCCGTGAGATTGACGGTGAGTGTGCGCTGCCAATGATGTTGCCAATCCTCGTACGACACCTCGTCTACGGGGTGCGCCTCAAAGATGCCGGCGTTGTTGACGAGAATGTCGAGACCGCCAAGGTCGGTCACCGTTTTAGCAACGAGTTGTGACACCGCATCGGGATCGGCAACATCCCCGGCACATAGCGTATGGCCGGTTCCAGGCAGTTCAGCCAGGGTTGCTTCCGCAGCGCTTTGGTTGGTCTGGTAGTGTACTGCCACCCTGGCACCGGCGGCCGCGAACTGAAGGGCGATCGCGCGGCCGATCCCGCGTGACGCTCCCGTGACCAGGACTCTTTTTTCATCAAAGCGCATCGGCTAAGAGTAGCTCAGATGATTATCCAGGAGAAGTGTGTCGGCCCGCTTTTCGTGCGGTAAGCCATCCGGCCGCAATGATTGCGACGACGCCGAGAGTAGCGGGACCATCAAGCGTATCTCCCCAGAACAGGTACCCCAGAACTACGGCGAAAGGTATGGCGCTGAAGAAAAAAGGCGCGATAAAGGTGATCTCACCGAGGCGCACCGCCATAATCATTAGTGGAAAAGCCGCACTCACCAGCAGCGCAGACACCAGGATGCCCCCGGTCATTTTCCAGCCGAAAGACTGCCACTCAAAAATGCTGACGATTCCGGCGCCGGCCGCGACAACCAGCACAGTAATGAAGGCGATCTGCAGCGGGTGGGCCGAGGGCTCAATAAAGCGGGTCGAGATTTCTCGCAGGGCGCTCGCGGCTGCAGTCGCGAGCGGCAGGAAGAGCAGCACGCTCCACTCTGCCCCCCAGGGCCTGGTGACACACAGCACTCCAGCAAACCCGATCAGTACCGACATCCATCGCCATAGCGAGTTGGCTTCACGCAGGAGGATGATGCCGAGCAGGGTAACCATGATTGGCGAGGTCCAAGCAAGCGCGGCGGCGGTGGGCAGCGCAATGAACTGCAAACCGAAGAGCCATAATCCTGTCGACATCAATTCACAGCCGCCCCGCACCAGCAACCAGGGCTGCTTGAAACTTGGAACCGGGATGCGCTGGTTATTGAGGATAAGCGCGGTGCCAAGAATCACCAGAATCACCAAGGCCCGGACAAAAATGAATTGCGATGGCGCAATCTCGTTGAGCAGTCCCTTGACCAACGCATCGCTGGCGGTAACGGCGGCCATGGCAAGCACCACTGCGCCAGCGGCCCGGGTATTGTCTTGAGTGGGTCCGATCATGATGGCGGTTTACTCTAAGGGCGAAACGGGTATTGCGGTTATGTGCCTGAGACGCGGTCGATCATGATGGCGTCCTCGTCCCGGGCCTCGTAGAATGGCCCACAGTCATTGCGAAAAATACAGGGGAAACGACATGAGTGACGACGTGTCTACAGAGGAATTAAGTGACGAGGAACTGGATGCTCAGCTTCGCGAGGTGGCAGACAAGTTCATTGATCTTGCCAATCAACAAGCCCAGCGATTCCACAAGGAGAACGTCAGCCAGGGCATGATGTACGGCACCGCACGGTTCAATGCCTTCGTTGTGGCTTCCCACGCCGATGACATCGTTGCTTACGATGAGGGCCGTGATCGGGCCATCGAGTACTTTGTCGGTCAGTACCGCGAGATGTTTATCAGCAATCTCGACGACTACCGAAGCAACTTTGAAGACCTCAAATACGCACATCTGATGAGCCGACGGCCCAACTGATTCCGTTCGTGGCGGGACGACAGGCGCTTCACGGGTCAAAGATCAAGATCTGGAGACGATCACAACCAGAGTAAGAAAATGCTCAAGAATTTAATATGTGTGATGGGGATGATTCTGGCGTCGTTGCCGGTATCTATCAGTGCCGCACAGATGCCGGACGCTACTGATACTGAATTGATGCAGAGCGTGATCAGCCTCCAACTCGATGCATTTTCCCGGGATGACGCTGCGACTGCCTATGCCCAGGCTTCGCCAGTCATCCAGGCCAAGTTTCAAAGCAAAGAGATCTTCATGGCGATGGCCCGACAGGGCTATGCCGTACTATTTCAGCCCCAGCGGGTGGAGTTTCTCGGCGCCACGGAAACCCCTGACGGCGCTGTTTTCGGTGTGCAGGTATATGCCCGGGACGGAGGCTCCTGGATCGCCGCCTATCAGATGGTGCGCGATGACACCCGGAACTGGCGTATCAACGGTTGTCAGTTAATGCGTGTGGCTGGTCAGCAGATATAGCGCTCAGTCGTTTTCGCGCCGGGTATGCACCGAGCAGGGCGCATCCGGACCTTTGTCGATGACGGAAAAGACGATTGGCTGACAGCACACTTCACAGTCCTCGATATACTCCGCCTCATGCTCGCTGGGTTCCACCAGCGCTGTGAACGCTTCACCACAGTATGGGCACTCGACGAGATGTTCTTCGAGGTTCATGATCAGGATATTCTGCCCGATTTAGCGCAAAATAAAAGACGGACACACGTTAAGCCTTGCGCAGGTAAGAAGCGGCCAGGAAATCATAAATGTCAGATGCTTGCCACGACACCAGGACAGCGTATCAGAACACGCTATATCGATGAGCTAACACCGCTGTATCGAAAATCAAAGGAGAACCTGAGTGGATTACACCGAGATGACTTGCGAAGCCTGCCGTGCAGGCGCGCCACCAGCACCCGAGGGTAAACTCAAAGCATTTCTTGAGCAAAGCCCCGGCTGGCAACGCCTGGTAATTGATGATGAGCCAAGGCTGCGACGGGCCTACACTTTTGGCAACTTCGTTTCGGCGCTGGCCTTCACCAACGCCATTGGCGAGATTGCCGAAGCCGAAGGCCATCATCCGGCGCTTTTGACTGAATGGGGCAGGGTGACCGTCGATTGGTGGACACACAAGATCGGCGATATTCACCTCAATGATCTAATCCTCGCTGCCCGCAGTGATGCGGTCTATGCGGCGAAAGCGTAAACCGGACAGCCGCCTTGGACCGTACGGAGCGCTTCTACACGATTGATCGCCTGCTGCGTTCCCGTCAGGGAACGACGCTGCGGGGGATGATGGAAGAAATGGAAGTCTCCCGGGCCACGGTGCGCCGTGATCTTGAGTACATGCGCGATCGCCTGGCGGCGCCGATACTCTGGGACAACGAGGCGCGCTGTTACCGTTATGAAAGTGATGCTGCGGGTGAGGATCGCTATGCACTGCCCGGGCTGTGGTTCAACGCCTCGGAAGTGCATGCTCTGTTGACTATGGAGCACCTGCTCTCCAGTCTGCAGCCGGGTCTGCTGGAACCTCACATTGAGCCGCTGCGAAGCCGCATCCGTCGGCTGCTTGATACGGGTGACCACCCCGCCGAAGAGGTGACCCGCCGGATCCGGGTCCTGCATATGGCTGCCCGTCAGGCAGACAGTGAGGTATTCGGTGTGATCTCGCACGCGCTGCTGCGTCGTCAGCGGCTTGAACTGGAGCATCTCAACCGCCGGACCGGCGAGGTGACTCGCCGTAAGGTCTCGCCGCAGCGCCTCGCGCATTACCGCGACAACTGGTATCTCGACAGTTGGTGTCACCTCAGGAAAGGGCTCAGAAGTTTTGCGGTCGATGCGATTCAGGCTGCAGAGATTGTTGAGCAGTCAAAAGCGAAGGATGTCACCGAGGCGGAGCTTGAGAAGGTGCTGGGGACGGGTTATGGCATCTTCGCGGGGGAGCACACTAAAGAAGCGGTGCTGCAGTTTTCGGCGGAGGCGGCCCGCTGGGTGGCCCGCGAGAAATGGCACTCACGACAACAGGGCAAATTCAATGAAGACGGCAGTTACACCCTGACTATTCCTTATGCCGACGAGACGGAACTTGTGATGGATATCATGCGTCACGGCGCCGATGTCGAAGTGCTTGCGCCTGATACCCTGCGACAGGCCGTGCACCGCCGACTCGGCGATGCCGCCTCGCAATACCGTAGTTGAAGGTTTGCAGTCAGGCGGACATTCGGGGGTAGGCGTATCCGGTAATTTCCGGGGCATCGCGTGGATGCTGCTGACAGGGATACTGTTCGTTGGTGTGACCGTCACGGTGCGCTATCTCGGCACTACTATGAATCCGGTCCAGGCGGCTTTTATCCGCTACTTCTTGGGTTTGCTCATGATTCTGCCGTTGCTCTCCCGCGCAGGGATCATGTCCCTGGATCGTGAGCGTCTAGGGTTTCATGCGCTCCGTGGCCTGGTGCACGCTGGCGGTGTAATGCTGTGGTTCCTTGCGATGAGCCGCATTCCCATCGCGGAAGTGACCGCGTTGGGCTTTACTACACCTATCTTTGCCACTATCGGGGCTGCCGTATTCTTAAGTGAGCGGCTGAAGGCTTATCGCGTTGTGGCGGTAGTGCTTGGTTTTATCGGGGCGTTGCTGATTCTGCGGCCGGGGCTGAGAGTTATTGATATTGGCGCCCTGGCCCAACTGGGCGCCGCACCGCTTTTCGCCTGCTCTTACCTGATGACGAAATCTGCGACCCGTAAGGAATCGAGCTCGATGATTGTCGTTCTGCTTTCGGTGTTCTGTACGCTGACCCTGGCTTTGCCGGCGCTCCTGGTCTGGCGCGCCCCGACCATCGAAGAATTGACGCTGCTGGGATTGACAGCGTTGCTTGCGACGTCGGGCCACTACTGCATGACCCGTGCGTTGGAGGCTGCCGAGGTCTCGGCCGTGCAGCCATTCACTTTTTTGCAACTGGTGTGGGCGACAATCCTGGGACTGGTGCTGTTTGATGAGACTCCCGACCTTTGGATCTGGCTCGGCGGGGCGGTGATTGTGGGTTCGGCAACGTGGATGGCCCACCAGGAAGTCCGTTCAATCCGCCGCGCGCGGCAGACGCGGTAGACTGAGAGCCTGACTGCTTGCAGAAGTGCCATGAAGCCATACCGCCCGCTTTCCAGTCTCTCTACCCACGAGGTCACCAATGTGCCCCCCCATATGGGTGATCAGGACCTCTGGGCTGATGATCGCGTCTTGCGCGAATGGTTTTCGTTTTGCCGGGGCGAGCATCACGTGGACCACATGGCCAAAGTTGGGCGCGTCACTGGTCTGGATGACACCTTTGAAAAAGCCCGGCAGGCCAATCAGTTTGTCCCGCAGTTGCAGGCTTTTGACCGCTACGGCATGCGTATTAACGCGGTTGAGTTCCACCCGGCGTACCATGACCTGATGGATCTGGCGGTATCCCACCAGCTGCACAACTTCGCTTGGCACCACGAAGGCAACGCGGGCCATCTTGGACAGGCTGCACTGACCTATATGTTCAGCCAGCCCGAGGGCGGGGTAATGTGCCCCATGGCGATGACATATTCAGTGGTCCCGAGTCTTCGCAGTACCCCGCTGATCGAAGCCGACTGGCTACCACGGGTTCTCTCCAATACCTACGACCGGCGGGATATCCCAGTCACTGAAAAAACCGGCGCCTTGGTCGGCATGTTTATGACCGAAAAGCAGGGGGGTTCAGATGTGCGCACCAATTCCACCCAAGCGGTGCCGGCAGGAGAAGGCAACGGTCCGGGCGCGGAGTACCTGCTGACGGGTCACAAGTTTTTCTGCTCAGCGCCCATGTGCGATGCTTTTCTGTTACTGGCAAAAACCGGGGAACAGGGGGTCTCCTGTTTTCTGGTGCCCCGCTGGCGGCCCGACGGTGGACGCAACAACCTGGCGATTCAGCGTATCAAGGATAAGCTCGGCAACCGATCTAACGCTTCGACCGAGATTGAATTTGAACAAACCTATGGTCTGATGGTGGGTGAGGAGGGTCGTGGGGTCAGAACCATCATTAATATGGTGGCGGGTAACCGCATTTACTGCGCCATGTCTTCGGCGGGAATGATGCGCCAGGCGCTGGTACAGGCGCTGCACCATACTACGCATCGCCGGGCGTTTGGTGAACGCCTGATTGACCAGCCGCTGATGCGCAATGTCCTTGCCGATATGGCCCTTGAGACTGAAGCGGCGTTGGCACTAGGGCTACGGGTCGCAAGCGCAATGGATCACTCTGATGATCCCCTTGAGACTGCGATTGCGCGTCTCGGTACGGCAGTAGCCAAGTACTGGAATACCCGCCGCTGCCCCTATCTGGTCTTTGAAGCCATGGAGTGTCACGGGGGTCCAGGTTATATCGAGGACAGCATCATGCCCAGGCTCTACCGCGAAGCCCCGGTCAATTCCATCTGGGAAGGGTCAGGCAACGTGATCGGACTCGACGTGCTGCGCGCAATCGGTCGTGAGCCCGAGGTGATTGCCGCGTTGATGGCCGAACTTGAAAAAGGCCGCGGCAGTGACGATTGCCTTGACCGTGCGATCGATGAGCTTGCGCGTGAGCTTCGTCAGCCCGAAAACATCGAGGCAGGCATGCGCACCATCACCGAAATGATGGCACTGACC
>JBMUHF010000067.1:0-1173 GCA_050302555.1 Arenicellales bacterium
GGAAGTCGGCAAGCTGGCCGATCTTGTCGCCATGCGGGCCAACCCGCTTTCGGACATCAAGGCCGTCGATGCGCTGGACTTCGTAATGAAAGAGGGCGTCGCGTATCGGGACGATGACCGACGCCTGGGTGAAGATTGCCCGGATTTCTGGGCCCCTGGGCGGGCCGGCGGGTTTTACTGACGCCCCGCCTTATCGCGCGTCCACTTCTCGAGAATCTCGCGGGGATCGCCTTCGTCACCGACATCGTCTTCGTGGCTGGGGCGTCTTGCGGTAAGTTCAATCACGTAGCCGTTGGGATCGCGAAAGTAGATCGAGTCGATAAAGCCGTGATCTGAAATACCCCGTGACTCAATGCCCGCCTCGCGGCCCCGCTCCAACATCGGTTCGAGCCGCTGATGATCGATCTCAAGGGCAATGTGCAGATCAAAATCGCGCTGCGCCTTGAAATCAAAGGGCGTGTCGGGGTCATCAAAAAACGCAAGAAACGAGCCGTCTTCCATCTGGAAGAATGTATGTAGCACGTGGGTGCCGCGTCCGGTCTTGGTGGTGCTGATTTCCAGCGCGCCGGCAAAAGGCAGACCCAGGAAATCCTCGTAGAACGCCCGAGTCTCCTCCGAGTCGCGACAGCGGTAGGCGTTGTGGTGCAGTCCCTTGATCATGGATATCTTGGCCTTCGCAAAATCGTTCAGTCCATTAACTTATCTGCCCTGACGCGCTGGGCTTGCGCTTCAAGGTGCCGTTTCGTGACTTTACCGTAAAGCTCCCGGGTGCGTTCGACACTGCCGATCATTCCGGGTTTTTCCGCAAAGGACATGATCAAAAGCAGGCGGTCGGAAAGGCCGGTGTTTTTTGTGACCCGATGCAGGGAAAACCGGCCGAGAAAAAGTTGAAGATCTCCGGCGGCGAGGTTGAGACGGGTTACCTGTTGCGCCTCCCCACAAAGCACCGCCCGGACGTCTTCGTAGCATTCATCGTTTGCGTTTCGAAGGTTCGGGGCGTATTCAAAATGCCCGCCGCTGACAGCACTCTTGAGCAGCATGGTAATCGTGAATTCGTTGGTGTCGAAATGCCAGTTGAACTGACTTTCTGGCGTGAGCACATTGACGATCATGTTCGATACCGGATCTTCATAGATGTAGAGCCGGTCTTTACCGAGGCAATCCTGAATAAAG
>JBMUHF010000068.1:0-6186 GCA_050302555.1 Arenicellales bacterium
GATGGGAGCGATCATCGGGATTGTCGGTTTTCCCACGGTTGTCAAAGATTTTAATATCGCCAGTTTCCCCGGCATGTTCGAGAGCCTAGAACATCAACGCAGTTTCTTTCAGAACACGCCAGAGGGGCGCGCGCTCTGGGATGAGACGGTTACCAAGACGAACACTAGCTTGGTGATGTACGACCCGGTGGGACCAGTGCTGACCTGCAGTGTCACGAGCAAACTGGACTCAATTGACAGTTACAAGGGATTGAAAGCGCGCCGGCTTTTCGGAACTGAAAAGCCGTTGTGGAAAGCCTTGAAAGTGGATTATCAGAAGCTCGGCACCAAAGGCGTTTATACGGCACTTCAGACTGGCATGGTCGACACAGTCAATACTGTTCCCAATGGCCTAAGGGCCTACAGTTGGTGGGAATTTATCAAGTATTGCCAGCTGCCGTATCAGTCCTATGCGGACGCGTATCTGATGGCGAACTCTGATTGGCTCAACAGCCTTCCCGAGGATCTGCGCCAGATGATGCTCGAGGTTGGAAGAGAGATCGGTGATGCCGCCACCGCGGGGATTATGGACGCCTCTGCCGACGTGCTTGATGAATTCACATCGCAGCACGGGGGCGCCGTAACGATCTTGCAGGGTGACGCCAAAGCAGAGTTTGACCAGATGCTTAAGGATAAGGTTTTCCCAGAACTTTCCAAAATGGTATCACCGGCGGTCATCGAAGCTGCGCAGAATCATCCTGCGCCTTAGTTAGGGTCTGTTACCCGCCGTGTGGGTATTCGCGGCGGGTAAATACCACCTATTACCTGTTTTCCCAAGCTGAAGCTCATGCGCGCACTGCAAAAGGGATTGACTGCGGTCAACGATGCCGTGGCGAAGGTCATCACGGCGCTCGGAATCGCGATCATTGCGTTTTCGGTACTGGCACTGACCGGAGGCGCGGTGACACGCTATTTTACCGGGCTCGGTTTTGACTGGATCATGGATCTGCCGCCCGTGATGATGCCCTGGATGGTATTCCTGATGGCGGGCGTCCTGCTTCGATCCAGATCTCACATTACGGTGGACTTTGTGCCGCGGTATCTTTCGGCGCGAGGCAAGATCTGGTTGTCCTTGTTTGTGCACTTGTTCGTCCTTGGCTGTGCGGTGATCTTTTTCCTGGCGGGCGTGGATGCCGTTCAACTCTTCCATGCGCTCGGACAGTTCATTGAACTCGAGTTTGACTTGCCGTACTGGTATGTCTACCTGTCGTTCCCTGTAGGCTTTGGGATCCTGGCCATGTTTGCGATTGAGCTCGCTCTGAAGGACTGGCTGGCGTTGAGAGAGCACAGCGGCGGCGGTTCGATTTTGGAGCAGCGCCCATGACGGTCCTGATGATTGCCGCATCCATGCTGCTGCTATTTATGGCGGTCCCGGTGTTTCTGGTATTCGGTGCGGGCAGTGCAAGCGCCGCGATACTGGACTTGAACCTGCCATGGTCCACTCTGATCCAGGTGTCGTACGCGGCCATCACGAAGCCGGTGCTTATTGCGATTCCGCTGTTCATCTTCAGTGGGCTGGCCATGCTGCGCGGCGGCATCGCCAGCCGACTGGTCAATATGGCAACCGTGCTTGTCGGACACTGGCCCGGAGGTCTGGCCATCAGTATGGTTTTGACGATGGGATTTTTTGCGGCTTTCTGTGGTTCCATTCTTGCTGCAATCACAGCGGTTGGCACGATCATGATGCCGAAGATGATCGAGCAGGGATATCCTGCGCCTTTCGTCATCGTGCTTGCAGCCTCGGCCGCGTTGCTCGAAGCACTGATTCCTCCATCCAATGCCGCGATCGTATTCAGCGCACTGACATCAGTGCCGGTCTCCAAGACCTTCGCGGCCGGTATTCTCCCCGGATTGGTATTGATGGTACTGCTGATGGCACTCGCGGTCTGGCGCTGTCGCCACATCCGAATGACCCGCAAAGCCTCGCGAGCCGAGATTATCGACGCGGTCAAGGCGGCAATTCCGGGACTGGTCACGCCCGTGATCATTCTGGGTGGTATCTATGGGGGATTGCTGACTCCGTCAGAGACCGCAGCAGTGGCGGGGGTCTGGGCTGTGTTTATCGGATTCGTGGTGCATCGCGAGCTGACACTCGAGGGGCTGATTGCGGCATTGAGGCAGACGGCGGTTGCGACTACGATCATCTTCTCGATCATCGCGATGGCCATGTTTTTGTCAGTAATCCTGACCTACACCCGTGCCCCACAGGAGATCATCAACTACTTCACCGACTTTGGTGTGACGCCCATGATGTTCTGGCTGATGCTTGCCATTATCTGCCTGATCTTGGGTACCTTTATAGAAATTGTTCCTCTCTTTTATCTGACGGTGCCGATATTCGCTGCCATCGCGCTGTCGTTTAATCTCGATATTCTGCACCTGTTCGTTGTCTTCACGGCCTTCGCAGGGGTCGGTATGATTACGCCGCCTGTCTGTGTTGGTATCTATACGGCCGCGTCTGTCGTCGACGTCAGCCCGGAGCGCGCCTTCAGCGAGATTCCCTTATTCGTACTGGTAGGCATCATTTATGGGGCGTTGATGGTGTTTACCCCTGGGCTTGCAACCTGGTTGCCGAGGGTGCTGTTTTAGCACTGGTCGCGAGTGATGACTAGGAAGTGTTTTAGCGTCAGAGATTTTCAGGCGAAGGCGCGTCGAAACATGCCGCGCATGGTGTTTGACGCGCTCGATGGGGCAACCGGCAATGAGACCGCCAGCCGACGGAACACAACAGCATTTGAAGACGTCTGCCTTCAGGGCAGGGTGCTGGTGAACGTTGAGGATCGCTCTCTCAAGACTCGGTTTCTTGGCGAAGAATGGCAGATGCCTTTCGGTGTGGCGCCGATGGGGATGGGCAATCTCTTCTGGCCCGGCGCGGATCAGGTACTGGCGCGGGCAGCACGGGATCGAGGATTTCCCCTCGGGGTCTCGACCATGTCGTCGACGTCGCTCGAAGAAGTTCTGGAGCAGTCAGATGGAAACGCCTGGTTCCAGTTGTACGCCGGCGAATCCGATGCGCTAACCCAGGGACTGGTGTCGCGGGCAGCACAGGCGGGTTATCGGACACTTATCCTGACAGCCGACGTGCCCGCACTGGCACCTCGAAGGCGCGATCAGCGCAATGGCTTCACGGTTCCGTTTCGACTGAAACCAAGACAGTTCATTGATTTTTGTCTGCATCCGAGGTGGTCTCTAACGACATTGATGCGTGGGATTCCCAAGCCTCGCAATATTTCGGTCCAAGGGGGTAGCGAGCCTTCGCCGTCATCCAAGACAGGATTCCGTCGTGAGACTGGCAGAGGACGCTTTGACTGGCGGTTTCTCTCGGAACTGAGATCGCAATGGCCACACCAACTGGTACTCAAAGGGGTGATGAGTCCGGAAGATGCCAAGATGGCGGTGAGTGCAGGTGTGGATGCGGTGTATGTATCGAACCACGGCGGCCGGCAACTCGACAGCGCTCCTGCTGCGATCAGCGTGTTGCCAAAGGTGCGGAAAGCGTTAGGCCCCGACTTTCCTCTGATTTTCGATAGTGGTGTTCGCAGCGGTGAAGACATTGCTAGGGCGCTTGCGAGTGGTGCGAATTTTGTGATGGTGGGTCGGCCGGCGCTTTATGCGCTCGGTGCAGGGGGTCCGTCGGGCTTTGATGCCTTGTTGCAACTGTTGATAAACGAGTTGAGCACAGTCATGGCGCAGTTGGGGTGTCGGTATACCCATGAGCTCAACGAAAGAGTTCGTGTCTTATAGACATGATGTCTTGAAATTCAGGGTTTAGAACTTACAGATGATGAAAAAAAACGAAAAAATCCGTGGAGGCGCCCTGCTGGCGCAGGCACTTCATGAAAAGGGTATCACCCAGGTTTTTACCTTGAGTGGGGGGTTTTGTAATCCAGCCCTTGAAGGACTCTCCGAGCGCGGGATCACGATTATCAACTGTCCACACGAGCAGGTAGCGGGACATCTGGCGGATGGGCACACCCGAATCACCCGCAAACCTGCTGTTTGCCTGGTGGGGCCGGAGGGCTTTGCCAATGCCATACCAGCGATGATGGAGGCCTGGGGTGAGCGCACCCCGGTGATGTTTGTCACTGGCTCCAGCACGCTGAAACGCCAGGGCAGCGGAGGATTCAAGGAGATTGACGATGTGGCGATTGCCGCGCCGCTCACCAAGTACAGCGCCAGCATCACGGATGGCAGTCGCATACGCGAGTTCGTCGACCGCGCCTACAAAACGGCATTGAGTGGTTACCCGGGACCGGTTCACCTCAGTGTGCCGGTCGACATCATGTTCTCTTCATTCCCGGCTGATGCTCAATTGGACGAAAGACCTCATCTGCATGCGTCGCGGCCAGCGCCACGGGCCTGGCCGGATCCAGATGACTTGCAGACCGTAATCAGCACCTTGCAAAAGAGCGAGCGACCCATATTGATCGGTGGTCATGGAGTCTGGTGGTCGGGTGCCGAGGTCAAACTGGAAGAGGCAGGTAAAACGCTTGGGATTCCTATCTTCAATATCCCCTATCACCAGAAATTGCTGCCCGAGACTAGCGAGGCTTATATGGGGCTTGCCGATATCCACCAGTACGGCCCTTCAGCAAAAGCGCTTCAGGAAGCCGACGTGGTCGTTATGGTTGGCGGCCGTCTGGATAACCAGATGAATTTCGGTAATCCACCGCTCTTTCCGGCTTCATGCGAGTTGATCTGTGTCAACGGTTCTGCTGAAGAGACCGAACTCAACCGTGCGGCCGATCAGATTCTTCTGAGCGACCCGAGTGCATTCTTTGATGCGCTTCTTGATTTGTCGGCCAGCGGAGTCTGGCAGGAAAAGGGCGATTGGATGGAACGTCAGCGGAGGCGGCGGGGCGAATGGGTTGCGAAGACGATGGCCGAAATGGCGCAGGACACGACACCGGGCCAGGGAGCGCACCCGCTGCAGTTGGCACTGCAGGTTCAGGACGCCATGGGTGTTGACGACTGGCTGGTCATCGACGGCGGCAACACCCACTTCTGGTCCGAAATCGCCGTCAATATTGCGGGATGGCAGGGTCAGGAATTGGCCGGGATTTTGCATCCAGGGGCTTTCAGCATGCTGGGGGTGGGGGTCTCCTTCGCGCTGGCCGCCAAACTGCAGCATCGGGACTCACACGCGGTCGTGATCAGTGGAGACGGTGCGTTTCTTTCAGGGGGTCTCAGCATTGAGGCCGCATTTCAGGAAGATGCCCCGATTACCGTGGTGATCGACAATAATGGAGGATTGACGACAATCTCGCAGCAACAGGAGCGGCTTTTTGCCAGCGGCGGCCACGTCGCTACGGACTTTAGGGATATTCCTTTCCATACCCTGTTCGAGGGTCTTGGAGGTTATGGAGAACTGGTTGAAGACCCGGAGGATATTGCCCCCGCCGTCCGACGGGCGATGGCCAGCGGCCGAACCGCCTGTGTCAATGTCCGAACCCGTGGGGTGATCAGCCCGATCGTAGCGGCAGTAACGAGCAAGCGCGATAAAGCGTCAATCGAATAAGATGTCCACAATGATCATCCATCATTATTCCCTTATCGGCAGGCCTCTATGCAGGTAATTTCTTCGCATGTACTCGACTCCGTGCATGGATCTGACGCGGCGGGAATCCGGGTGAGTTGCACCCGGCTGCTTCCTTCAGGTGACCGCAAACTTGTGACAGATATGCACGCCGACAATTCCGGGAGGGTCGCGATTAGTGTCGATACTGCACACGATCTGCCCGAGACCCGCTACCAGTTGATCTTTTTTACCGGCGAGTATTTTTCTAAATGCCTCGATGAGAAGCAAAGCGCCATGCTGTCCCCCATCAGTGAATCTGTCGTGCACCTGGATCTTTCGTCAGTGTCAGAGTGCTGCCACGTACCCATGATGATTGCGCCTCACAGTCATTCGGTATGGTGGTCCCGCGAGGATCAATAACTGTAGATGTCTTCGGGTCTTGTCACCTCTCGGCGAAACCGGCGTACGCCGTATACGGAACGGGTGGAGTCTCTTGGGGTCAGTGGTTTTTCGATTGTTAATCACACGCTTTTACCAAAGTCTTTTGCCAGAAGCGTAGAAGAAGACTACTGGCATCTCAAAGAGCATGTTCAGCTTTGGGATGTAGGTTGCCAACGTCAGGTCGAATT
>JBMUHF010000069.1:0-1273 GCA_050302555.1 Arenicellales bacterium
ATGGTAGAGGCCCTCGGTGTCGATATCCGGATGTTGTTTACGCTGGTGTTCGCCGCTGGCGCTGCGATGGCGGGTCTTGCCGGATTGATGATTGCTCCGATTACCGAAGCCAGTATCGGTATGGGGAATGAGATCTTGATCGTGGCGTTTGTTGTGATCGTGATTGGCGGTATCGGCTCGGTACAGGGTGCATTTTTTGGCGCAATGCTTGTGGGGTTGATCGATACGCTTGGGAGAGCATTTCTGGACGACCTGTTGGGGCTGGTCTTGTCCCATCAGGCTGCGGAAACGTCGGCGCCGGCCATTTCAGCGATGCTGATCTATATCTTAATGGCCGTTATTTTGTATTTTCGCCCGCAAGGTCTTTTCGGGGTGCGCGCCTCATGACCCTGAGGTCCGGAGGATGGTTCGCCGGAGTAGCACTGCTGGGCGCGCTCCTGCTTCCGGTCTGGGTGGTCTATGCCAGGGAGCCTTTTGTGCTGGACGTGGTTACCCGACTGATGATCCTGGCGATCGCAGCGAGTAGCCTGAATCTGATTCTGGGTTACAGCGGAATGGTCAGCTTAGGACACGCCGTCTTTCTCGGGATAGGCGCTTATGCTGCCGGAATTCCTGCTTACTATGAACTGAACAATGGATGGCTGCAGTTGGCAGCGGCCTTGGGGGCATCCGGAATCTTCGCACTGCTGACGGGCCTCGTGTGCCTTCGCACCCGTGGGGCTTACTTCATCATGATTACGCTAGCCTTTGCCCAGATGATGTATTTCATCTTTGTCAGTATCGAAGAATACGGTGGCGATGATGGCCTGGTTATCTATTCGCGCAGCGAAATGGGATTTGGCGTCGATCTGAACGATAACGTACAGCTCTATTTCCTGGTGCTCTTCTGTCTTGCTGCGGTTTTGGGCTTCATGCGCCGCTTAACTCAGTCAGACTTTGGCCAGGTGATCAGAAGTATCAAGATCAACGAGGCACGCATGCAGGCACTTGGATTTGCAACCTTCCAGTATCGGTTGGTGTGCTACGTTATTTCAGGCATGGTCTGCGGCCTCGCGGGCTGGTTGCTGGGCAATTTCACTGGATTTATCAGTCCGGAAATGATGGATTGGACCCGCTCCGGTGAACTTATTGCCATGGTGCTTCTGGGCGGCGCTGCAACGGTAGTCGGACCGCTGCTCGGTGCCGGTGTCTTTATCGGGGTGGAGACATTGCTGCCAGAAATCACGGTGTATTGGCATCTGTACCTCGGTATTTTGTTAATCATCGTTGCTAA
>JBMUHF010000070.1:0-1467 GCA_050302555.1 Arenicellales bacterium
CTGACCTCTCAGCCGGCTGATCAATCACCCGGACGACACCTTCGACAATATCGTCTACATAGGTGAAATCACGAACCATCTCTCCCCGGTTAAAGACCGGGATAGGCTCATTCTTCAGAATCCCCCGGGTAAACTTAAAAAGTGCCATGTCCGGCCGGCCCCAGGGTCCGTAGACGGTGAAGAATCGAAGTCCGGTAGTAGGCATTCCATAAAGGTGTGCGTACGCATGAGCCATCAACTCATTGGCTTTTTTGCTCGCTGCATAGAGGGAAATCGGGTGGTCTACGTTGTCTTTTTCTGAAAACGGCAACTTGGTGTTGGAACCGTAAACTGAACTTGACGAGGCGTAGACAAGATGGCCAACGCCGCTGTGCCGGCAACCCTCCAGAACATGACTAAACCCGACTAGATTAGCGTTAATGTAAGCGGCCGGGTTCTCAATCGAGTAACGCACACCCGCCTGCGCTGCGAGATTAACCACTGCATCAAAGTGCCTGTCGGAGAAAAGCCTTTGCATCTCGCGCTGGTCTGAGATATCCGTTTTAATGAAATCGAACTGCGCCGACGGCGTCAAACGGGCGAGTCTTGCTTCTTTAAGGGATACATCGTAGTAATCATTCAGGTTATCGATCCCGGTAACCGTATCCCCTCGCTCAAGCAACCGAAGCGATAGGCTTGCGCCGATAAATCCTGCCGCGCCGGTAATCATCACATGCATGGCTACAGACTCCAGTAACTCAAGGTCTCATCGTCAGCCGCCGACTCGCGGAACACCGCTTGAAGATCAATAAAAACGCCGGGCTGCTTGGTGATGGATCGCATCCACTTATACCCCTTATCACAGAGTTCCCTATGCGGTACGGCCAGCAGCGTGACTGCCGCGGGTTCAAGCTCATCAATCCTCTTGAGGCGAACACCCGTTTCATCAAACAACGAGGAGGCGTCTGCGCGAGGATCAACCGCAGAAACCTTGAGTCCAGATCCTTGCAACGCCTTAATCAGTGAAAATACCTGGGAGTTTCGGGTATCGGGACAATTCTCTTTAAAGGTCACGCCGAGCACATTCACGGATCCTTCCGATGGGGCAATCCCTTCCTTTGTCGCTCCCGGATAAACGGTTGATTCGTAAACTACCGTCGACCCTAGCCCCATGACACTCCCGACTGTCCGACTTGCACTCAGCAGCGGACCGAAATCCGGATTACGCATCGAATCCACCGGTGTCGGCACCGCGACGATAAATACCTCACAACCTTGAAGATCCAAAGGCTGAGTTGTGAATTCAAGTTGATCAGCAGCATGCAACTCGGCCTCAGAGACCTCTCCTGTGGCGTCATAACCCGACTGGTAATCCGCAACTTTCCTGGCATCAAGGTCCAGTCCAATCACGTGGTGCTTGCGGCCGAGACAGACTGCAAGCTGGATACCGACATAGCCGAGGCCGACAATGCCGATCTTCACAAATCA
>JBMUHF010000071.1:0-1970 GCA_050302555.1 Arenicellales bacterium
TATTGGGCGCCTTTTACGGCGTCCCCTGGATCCGGTGGGATGCTCGGCAGGCAATCCTTTTTGACCTGCCGGAACGCAAGTTTCATCTATTTGCTTTAACCATCTGGCCGCAGGACTTTATCTATCTGGCGGCTCTATTAATCATCGCAGCGCTCACCCTGTTTTTCTTTACCTCCCTGGCCGGACGATTATGGTGCGGATACGCCTGCCCACAGACCGTTTGGACTGAGGCCTTCATGTGGATAGAACGGCGCATCGAGGGCAACCGTAACCGGCAAATGAAGTTGGATCAGATGTCCTGGAATGCCCACAAGTTTGGAGTGAAGTCATTCAAGCACGTCGTCTGGCTTCTCTTCTCACTCTGGACCGGTCTCACCTTTGTGGGCTTCTTCACTCCTATCCTAGAGCTTGCACCGAAGTTAGTGCGCTTCAACGCCGGACCGTGGGAAACCTTCTGGGTGTTTTTTTATGGTTTTGCAACTTATGGCAACGCGGGGTGGATGCGTGAACAGGTGTGCATCTACATGTGTCCCTACGCGCGTTTCCAAAGCGCCATGTTTGATCGAAACACACTCGTCATCTCCTATGACAAAACTCGTGGTGAGCCCCGCGGAGCGCGCAGTCGCAACGCCAACCTGTCGATCGAGAATCTTGGTGACTGTGTGGACTATACTTTGTGTGTCCAAGCTTGTCCTACAGGGATCGATATTCGGGACGGATTACAGTATCAGTGCATCGGCTGTGCTGCATGTATCGATGCTTGCGACGGGGTAATGCAGAAAATGGGCTACCCGGCGGGTCTCGTCCGCTACACTACCGAGAATGGGCTCATGGGCAAAAAAACCCGGGTATCGAGGCCAAGAATTATCATCTATGCGAGTTTACTTTCACTTTTTTCCTCAGCCGTCGTTTGGGGCATTGCGACACGTGATCCGGTATCACTCGACGTCATCCGCGACCGCAACACCCTCTATCGACAAACCCCGGAAGGTTTGATTGAGAACGTATACACCCTAAAGATCATCAACAAAGGCGGGGGGCATAGCCAATTTTCAGTTTCCATGAGCGGGCTCGATGGCGCAAACGTGTTGAGCGAAGACCGTGACATCGCCGTTACGGCCGGAGAGGTCCGTAACGTGGTTGTTCGTGTCAGGATTGACCCCGTCCATCTCAAACACAGAAGTTCTGAGGTGACATTCATCGTCGAAAGTCATGACCGACGACTTAAGGCTTCAGAACCCGCGCGATTTCTTGGTCCCGCAACAAAATGAGTATGAATAAGACCGACCCCAAAACGCCGACTCCATGGTACCGGGTACCTTTCGTATGGCTCTTGGTTGGCATCCCTGCAAGTTCCGTTATTCTCGGCGCAGCCATGTTCGTCCTTGCAGTACGTTCCGATGATGGGCTGGTTGTTGACGATTATTACCAGCAGGGAAAACACATTAACCAGACATTGGCCCGCGACGTGAAAGCCCGCGACTACCGTCTACGTGCCCGGCTCGCGTTCGATGTGCAGACCGGGGTGTTGAGTGCAGACCTGTCCGGAGAGAAAATTGGCAGAATCGAAGAACTGGCGTGCTCACTGATCCACCCCACCCGCTCCGGCTATGATCAAAAACTCAGGCTAAGGCGCGGTCCCGACGGACGTCTGCACGGCGACTTCACACAGCTCCGACAGCAACGCTGGATTGTCCAGCTCGAAACATCAGACTGGCGCCTGGTTGGGACCCTGAATCTCAACGAATCATCTACCCTGGAGCTGTTGCCGCAAGACGTGGGTCCCGACTCTTGAATACCACTCTGACGATACTCAGTGCGGGGCTCGTCGGACTACTAGGCTCTGTTCATTGTGTTGGGATGTGCGGCGGTATTGCCGGGTCCTTAGCCAGTCTCTCGGTCAGTTCGTCAAAAAGTCCGTCCTGGCGGATGCTCATTGCTTACAACACCGGTCGCATCAGCAGTTACAT
>JBMUHF010000072.1:0-16437 GCA_050302555.1 Arenicellales bacterium
CTCTGACCCAGGAGCCGGCGGAATCGAAAGAGGAGCTTCGACCCAGTCGTTACAGTCGGAGATCGGTGCGCAACCGTTGAGGATTGACTACTGGGCCCGATTGCCGGGCACATCCCCGGTGTCCCGGGACACGGCATTGGGTGTGTTTCGGGAACATGAGATAGACCTTCAACGCCCACGTACGGTCCACGGCCGGACCGAGCCTGGCAACGTCTGGCTTGACCTTGCAACGGCATCGGCTGATGAGGTGTTTTCGGATTTGATTGTGAGTTTGCAGATGGCGGATCGGGATGGTCCAGTGACCGAGTCTGAACTTACTCGCTTCAATAATCTGGCGTATTACATGTCGGAGTCTCTCAATCGTTCCCTGAAGTTCGACATGACGATTGAGGAGGCGTTACCGCAAGCCGCCCGACTTGAACGATTCTGTCAGGAATTTGACCTGCTCGCCGTTATCCATATTGAGCCACCCCCAGGTTCGGGATTTTCTGGTCCTGATGTTGTGCGGGCCGTGGATCGCGCGGGAATGCGCCTGGGTAAGGACGACATGTTTCATCTTTATGACCCAAGGACGGGCTCTAGCCGGTTTAGTCTTGCTAAACGGTCTGAATCCGGGAGCTTCAGCTATGACGAATTGGAGTCAGGCATGTTACGTGGTCTCGTGCTTTTCCTGAATGTGCCGACAGTGCCCCGACCGTCGCAGACATTTTCTGATCTAATCTCGGTCGCGACTTATGTCTGCACACAGATTGGTGGGTCCCTGGTTGACCCTCAGAAAGGCGCTCTCAGTGATGCGCAGTTTGACGACATCGCTCGTCAGATACGGTCCTTGGAGTCGTCGATGAAGCGGTATGGGATAGAGCCTGGTTCCGAAGAAGCGATACGTCTGTTCTAATCGGGACGTCTTAACAGGGGGTGCTCGGGCGTGAAAACATTGGGCGGCGTACCCGCGTGAGCAGTAAGAAAAAGCAGTCCCCGGTCAAGGCGGGGGATATGGTTGGCCAGATCGATAGGCTCTGCGCCGAGATCGAAGAACACAACTATCGTTATCACGTGCTGGACGATCCGGTTGTCTCGGATTCCCGCTACGATGGACTGATCCGAAAACTCGAAAAACTCGAGAGCGAGTATCCCGAATTCATCACGCCGAATTCTCCGACTCAACGGGTCGGTGCTGCCCCTCTGGACCGTTTCGAATCAGTCGACCACCGCGTGCCGATGCTCTCACTGAATAATGCATTTTCTTCTCAAGAGGTGGCGGAGTTTGACCGAAGATGTCGTGAGGGCTCAGGTCGCGAAAATATTTCCTATGTGGCTGAGCCCAAAATTGATGGACTCGCTGTCAGCCTGACCTATCAACGCGGCCAGTTGACGCGCGCGGCAACCCGTGGGGATGGCCGCACCGGAGAGGATGTGACGCTTAACGTCCGCTCAATCTCCTCGATCCCGTTGCAGTTACGTTCCGATGATGTGCCACTGGTATTGGATGTTCGCGGCGAGGTGTTTATGCCGGTGGCAGGGTTTCAGATGCTGAACGAGCAGCAAACTGCGCGGGACGAAAAACTGTATGTGAATCCCCGAAATGCTGCTGCGGGCAGTTTGCGACAGCTTGATTCAAATATCTATGCGCAACGGCCACTGTCTTTCTTTTCTTACGCGGTTGGGATCTGGGAAGGCAGTGATTCACCGGCAACCCAGATACAAATGCTCGAACGATTGCGCGAGTTCGGTCTGCCGATTAATCCACTCGCACGTGAGGTTGACGGCCTCGATGCGTGCCTGGAATATTACCGTGAAATTTTGACACTGCGTGGTGCCCTTGGCTATGAAATCGATGGGGTCGTGTACAAAGTTAGCAGTGTGGATGATCAGCAAATCCTGGGTTCGGTGTCGCGAGCACCACGATGGGCAATGGCGCACAAGTTTCCTGCCGAAGAGGAAACCACCGTTGTCAAAACTATTGAGATTCAGGTGGGCCGCACCGGTGCGTTGACGCCCGTGGCAAGGTTGGACCCCGTTTTTGTCGGCGGTGTCACGGTGTCCAATGCCACGTTGCATAACGCATCCGAGATTGCGCGGCTCGATGTGCGAAAAGGCGATACTGTCGTGATCCGACGGGCAGGGGATGTGATCCCGGAGGTGGTCTCGGTGGTATTCGAACATCGACCTCGTGGAACGCGGCGGTTCATATTTCCATCCAAGTGTCCGGTGTGCGGGTCCGGGGTTTCTGCTGAGGAGGGTGGGGTAATCCGGCGATGTGACGGAGGACTGGTGTGCCCTGCCCAACTAAAAGAATCGATTAAGCATTTTTCATCCCGGTTAGCGATGGATATCGAGGGTCTGGGAGCAAAACTGGTAGAGCAACTGGTTGATTGTGGCCGAGTAAAAACCCCTGCAGACTTGTTTTCGTTGTCGGTCGCCGAATTTGCAGCATTGGAACGGATGGGTCAAAAGTCCGCTAGTAATCTTATTGCTTCTCTTGAAACAAGCCGTCAGACGACTTTGCCACGATTTCTGTTTGCGCTTGGTATCCCGCAGGTGGGAGAGGCAACAGCGCAAACCTTGGCGCAACACTTCGGGACACTCGAAACGCTCACGGCAGCGCCCGTGGAGTTACTGGAGACAGTGGCGGATGTCGGCCCGGTCGTCGCCCGGGAAATCCGACGGTTCTTTGATCAGCCCCATAATCAGCGAGTCATCGAAGCGCTACGCCAGCTCGGTGTGAATTGGCCAGAGGAGACCCCTAGGGGTGTGCCGGAAGGGGTCTTTGCCGGTAAAACAGTGGTGATTACCGGCACGCTATCTACGCTTAGTCGCGATCAGGCCCGACGATGGTTGATCGAGCAGGGTGCCAAGGTGTCGGGCAGTGTTTCCTCGCGCACGGATTTCCTAATCGCCGGAGCAGATCCAGGGTCTAAATATGACAAGGCGATTAGTTTGGGTATTGAGGTTATTGAAGAACGTGAGATGAAGGCGCTTGCCGGTGAGGTGACTGATTGAGAAGGAGTTCTGTCCGTAATCACTCTGCGATGCGGTAGAATCCTGCCCTCATTTTTAACCAGATTGGCGCCCGAAATTCCAGGCCCAGCGTGGAAACTACAGTAGCAGATGAACGATTCCTTCAACTCAAGAACCTCCCTGGACGTTAACGGCAAGCGCTATCAGATATACGCGCTCGACGCCCTCGAACCGCGCTTTGATCTTAGTGGTTTACCGGTGACCCTGAAGATTCTCCTTGAAAATCTTCTGAGAACCGAAGACGGGACCAACGCGACTGTCGAAGATATTGAGGCGCTGGCAGGATGGAAGCCTTCGTCGGGTAGTGAGACCGAGATTGCCTTTACGCCAGCCCGGGTCTTGATGCAGGATTTCACTGGGGTTCCCGCGGTGGTGGATCTTGCGGCAATGCGGGAAGCCGTCGCGAAACTGAAGGGTGATCCGGACAGGGTGAATCCTCTTTCGCCTGCTGATCTTGTGATCGATCATTCTGTCATGGTGGATTATTTCGGCGAGTCCCAGGCGCTGAAGCGCAATGCGGACCTGGAATACAGTCGAAACGCCGAGCGTTATGCCTTCTTGCGTTGGGGTCAAACGGCATTCAGTAATTTTCGCGTAGTGCCGCCGGCGACGGGAATCGTTCATCAGGTCAATATCGAGTACCTGGCGAGCGTGATATTCAGTCGAGAAGTAAGTGGGAATGAGATAGCGTATCCCGATACGGTCGTTGGAACGGATTCCCATACGACGATGGTGAATGGATTGGGTGTGTTGGGCTGGGGTGTGGGCGGTATCGAGGCGGAGGCAGCCATGCTGGGACAGCCCGTGACGATGCTGATCCCAGAGGTAGTGGGTTTCGAGCTCACGGGCACCTTGGCCGAAGGGGCAACCGCGACCGACCTTGTGCTGACCGTTGTGGAGATGTTGCGTCGCAAAGGGGTCGTTGGAAAATTTGTTGAGTTCTTCGGCGATGGCTTGGATCACCTTTCCCTGGCGGACAAAGCCACGATTGCCAATATGGCGCCGGAATACGGGGCCACGTGTGGATTTTTCCCCATCGACCAGGAGGCCCTGAACTATCTGCGGCTGACGGGACGCTCCGAAGAGGAAATTGCGCTGGTCGAGGCGTACAGTCGGCGTCAGGGGCTTTTTCGAACGTCCGACACGACCGCTGCCCAGTACAACGATACCGTCAGGCTGAATCTTGCCGAAGTGGTAGTCAGTATCGCGGGACCCAAGCGCCCCCAGGACAGAATCGCTCTCAAGGAAGCCAAGGGCCGGATCACCCAAGCACTGGGCACTGCCCGCGAAGGGAGTGCCGCTCGAAGTCAGTCGCTGAAGCTCGAAGGCGTAGACCACACGCTCCCTGATCTAGCTGTTGTGATTGCGGCGATCACGAGTTGCACCAATACCTCAAACCCCGGCGTGATCATGGCGGCGGGCCTGCTGGCCCGAAATGCCCGAGAGCGGGGACTTTCAGCAAAGCCCTGGGTTAAGACCTCCCTTGCACCAGGGTCTCAGGTAGTGACGGATTATCTCTCCGACGCAGGACTTCTGGATGATCTTGAGGACATCGGTTTTGCTGTTGTCGGCTATGGATGCACGACCTGCATTGGTAACTCCGGACCGTTGCCCGACGCGGTAAGTTCTGCGATCAAGGAAGGCCAGTTGATTGTTTGTTCGGTATTGTCAGGAAACCGTAATTTTGAAGGCCGCGTCCATTCAGATGTCCGGATGAATTTCCTCGCTTCACCACCCTTGGTCGTGGCCTATGCATTAGCAGGGACTACCGATATTGACTTCGCGTCTGAACCCATCGGTTTCGATACGCAGGGCCAACCGGTTATGCTGAGCGACATTTGGCCTCAGACTAAAGAAATCAACCGCGCTGTGGATGCCCATGTGACGCGGGAGATGTTCCGTGCCCGCTATGCCGATGTATTCCGTGGGGATGACCTCTGGCAGGCAGTGCCCGTCAGTGCAGGAACGCGGTTTTCATGGGATTCGGATTCCACTTATGTGCGGCGCCCCCCCTACTTTGACGGGATGAACATGGAAGCGCCCGGCATACCGACCGTCACCGGGGCTCGCGCGCTGGCAGTTCTGGGAGACAGCATTACGACGGATCATATTTCTCCGGCGGGAGCGATTCAGGTGGATAGCCCTGCTGGAAAATACCTGAGCGAACGGGGTATCGCTCCAGCCGACTTCAACTCATACGGATCCCGTCGAGGGAATCATGAAGTCATGATGCGCGGTACCTTCGCGAACATTCGGCTGCGCAATGCAATGGCGCCGGGTACAGAGGGAGGATGGACCTGTTTTCAGCCGTCCGGAGAGCAGATGTCTATCTTCTCAGCAGCACAGCGATATGCCCAGACCAATACGCCGCTGGTGGTGATTGGGGGCAAGGAGTATGGTACCGGGTCCTCTCGGGACTGGGCGGCTAAGGGTGCTGCGCTGCTTGGAGTCAAGGCAGTGCTGGTCGAGAGTTTTGAGCGAATTCACCGTTCCAACCTCGTGGGTATGGGAGTCTTGCCGCTACAGTTTCTTGAGGAGCAAGACGCTGCGGACCTTGGTATCGTAGGTACCGAAGTGTTCAATATTGCCTGTCCGGAAATTGGGGCGACCGATGTACTGGTAGAGATGGTCCGGGTTGATGGGAGCAAACAGAAATTCACGGCCCGGGTACGGATCGACACGCCTAAGGAATGGGACTACTACCGCCACGGGGGGATACTCCCCTACATGGTGCGCCAGTTATTGGCATGAGTTTGCGCTGGCTCGGCTCAGCCTCTTTGCTTTCGAGGTTGAACCACAGCCACGGCAATCAGGATCAGGGCGAGAGCTAGCAGCAATCTCCCGGAGAGTTGCTCTTTTAGGAAGATGACGCCCCAGAGCGCCCCAAGGACGGGGACGAAATAATTGACCTGAGCGGACCGGTTTGCGCCAAGTCGGGGGATCAGGTAGAAAAAAATCAGATTAGCGACTGCAGTTGACCCAATTCCGAGATAAAGCATAGCTACGATTGCTGCCGATTCGGGTTGGAGCGTCCAGGGTGTTTCCAGAATCATCGTGAATGGCAGTGAGAAGGTAAATGCAGCGAACATCGCGCCAGATGCCAGCGAAGGCCAGTTGGCGGGCTCCGCGAAATAGCGAATGAAGGTGGCCGAGGCGCCGTAACAGATCGCGCTTAGAAGGACGGCTAACTGAGCAAGGATCGGTGCGGTGAGGCCACCGAGCGCCGCCGGGCCAAGCAGGGTCGCCACACTGCCGAAGCCAAGCAAAATGCCTATTCCGACACGGCGGGTAAAAGGTTCTTCGCGTATGAAAATGTGGGCAAGCATTGCTGTTGTGACGGGCATGACACCCATCAGCACCGCAGCGAGACCGCTGTCAATGTGAATCTCTCCCCAACTGATCAGCGTAAAAGGCAAAGTATTGCCCAGCAGGCCGATCACGGCAAAAACTGTCCAGGATCGCCGGTCACGCGGGAGTCGGTGGCCGCGGAGGCGAAGTCCAGCGTATAGGATAGCAGCGGCAATACCCAGGCGCGCACTGGTCAATGTCATTGGGCCTACGCTCTGCACCCCAATTTTGATAAAGACAAATGACGTGCTCCACAACGTAGCAAGGGTCAGCAGCAGCGCATAATCTTTTGAGATCCACATCGGCTTCATAACAAGAAAGTTCGGGAGACGGAATGATCACAAGCGGATAAAAGGGTAATCTACCGTTTTTACCGGATACGAACGAGGCTTGTAAGTTGTGCTAAATCCGTCTTCGGCGGCCCCAACCCTTTTGAATCCGGAAGAGGCGCCTTATTCAAGTTACAACTCGACCGGGCAGTCCGAGTTGGTCCTCGTTTGTGATCACGCCCGCAATACGATACCCCGCTCGATGGGAACGCTCGGATTGGCCTCGGCTGCACTCGACACCCATATTGCCCTGGATATCGGCTGTGAGGCGCTTTCGGTCGCGCTTGCCGATCGGCTAGATAGCGTCCTTGTCGTGGCCGGGTTTTCGCGGCTGGTGGTAGATTTGAATCGACCGCCCGGGCACCCGACGTCTATCCCCCTGACAAGCGATGGTATCGAAATACCCGGTAACCAGCGCTTGGGTGAGCGCAAACGCCTGACACGGATCGAAGAGATCTTCTCTCCATATCACGAGGCTGTTTCAACCGAGGTGAAGCGGGTTTGTGCGCGGCATCCAAAAGCTGCCTTGATCTCCATGCACAGTTTTACTCCGCAGATGGATGGACAACGGAGGCCATGGCACGTGGGCATCTTGTGGAACCGGGATCAACGCCTGAGTCAGCCATTGCTGGATAGTCTACGTAGCGTTTCCGGATTATGTGTTGGCGATAACCAACCCTATGATGCCAGGACACATCTTGGTTATACCGTAGACGCGTACGCGCATATATACAGTCTTGCCCAGGTAATGATTGAGGTGCGCCAGGACCTTCTGGAATCCGATGAAGGGATCTCTCACTGGGCAGACTTGTTGTCAGAGCACATAAAGCTTGCTCTGACCGACTGGGGAGGCTGTACTGATCGGTGAGTGGCTAGCGCTTCAACTAGATGCAGAGCGCAGCCCAACGCCCTGGCAATCTACCTCGAAGTCGTTCAGGTGCCCAAGAAACTCCCGTTTACTTTTCGGCATAGGAACTCGGACGCCCGCCATGTAGGAGATTAGATCGGTTCCGTCACTAAGAAGGCGGCATCCCCGCTGCAACTGAACACGCGCAAGTGCGCTGATGCCGGCACTGGGTGTCGGACGGAAGGCCTTGATCTGCTCCTTAATGGCGACAAACTCGGGCCAGTTACGGAAGAAATCCGGATCACTTTTCATCATTTCGCACTCAACTCGGGCAGCTCTTGCAAATTCGCGGACTATTTCCCCGACACCTTGGAAAATGGGCATGTGCGCGTACACCGATTCGATACGCTCGGCGATATCATCAATCGCTCTCATGGTCTGAGAAATTTTGATATAGCGGCTTGCGTAGTAACTGGCGATGGTGTGGGTAAAAACGTTGAAGGGCTCGCCCCAGAGTTCGTCAATACCTTCATGGCCGCTTGGATGACGCACCTGTTTGCCGAGTTCAAGGGCTTCCGCGAAGCATTCGCTACACTCACGCATTAATTCGTTACTCTGGCTGACAGCGATTCCTTGACTCTCGAGATCAACTATTCTGGTAAAAATATCTGTTGCCCGGTTGAAAAGCGCGCCCGCAAGCATCGCTGCGTTTACCCGTTTTCGGGCCGGATCCTGCTCGGCTTGGTAACCGGCCCGCGCTGCCTCAGTTTTACTACCGGGCGTGTTGATACCGGGTTCGGTGTGATGAAAGGTTCGGCGAGTCAGGCTCAGTAACAAGTCACGTTTGGCTGCGAGAGTTTCTTCTGGCGGCGCGTAATAGCGTATCCAGTAGCCGTCGTAAAAAATATGGGGTCGCCCATTGATGTCCTTGCGGGATCCATTGTTGATGTTGGCATTCATGGTGTAACGGAATCAGCCGGCATCTGAAGCCTGACTTGCGCGGGATTTTACGCCTGTCGTGCCATTAGGCAAACCCGCTTCTCCAGACCCGGGTGTAAGCGCCGGGCGTCCGGTTGCGGTAGCTTTGACCCTTCCTTCAAAGAAGACAACAGATGCAGAGTCGGGGTCATCAACCGAGTCCAGATCGCGCTGGATGTCGATACGAAGCTCACTGGCTCCTGCGGTTTGCGCCTTATCGTGAGCGATTTGGCCCGCGAGGTCTCCTGCTTTAACGAGGGCTTGCTCAAGGTCGTTGAAATCTACAGGACCGTCCGGCGCAAATACCCGGAAAATTCCCTGGACAGGTTGTGTGACTGTCACCTGGGCCCTCTGGATGACGCTGCTTGCGACGGCGCCGATGGCATTGGCCACGGAAGAGTATTGAGGTACTGATAATGGAACGTTGAAGTTTTGAGCTACCCGAGGGTAATAGAGTTTGGCAGGAGCACCGACAGCGACCAGTGACCGTGCGGCATCCAGTTTGAGTGAGAAGAGCCCCCCGTCGACTGCGCTTTTGCCCGAGATCCAGTCACTAAAGAGCCGGGCCGTGCGCTCGCGTTCGGCATGATGGGTCTCTCCGGGATCGGTGGCGAGGCATGCGGAGACTAGGGCCGCACAAATGGTGTGCACCATATGCTCCTCGACCGCAACACTCGGTCCCTCGGGGTCGTGCTCCTGAAATTTTCCCCACCCATAGATTTGCCTCATCTGTTTTGCCCAGGTGACGGCGGCGATCTCGGCTGCGCGTACCGACCAATGATCTGCCTTACCCAGTACGTGTGCGGCATCGGTAGGGGTGAACCCGCTGTAAATAGCGATTCCGTCTCGCACCAGCCGAGCAAGCGCGCGCGTCAATGAACGGTCTTTCTGGGAAAGCAGGTCAACGTCAAGCGGACCCTCCTGCAGACGCTCCCAGGCAGTCGCTTCTTCAGGAGAAAAGGACTTTCTCTGACTGGCCTCAGCAAACAATGCGACGGCGAATCGATTACTTCTCGGACTGATTGTTGTATTCATCCGCCGCTCGAGCGTTCCCAGAACTTCTGGATAGCGATACACCAGAAGGCTCATAGGGATCACTCGTCGCGGCCCGATAGCAAGACCCGCGCCGCCCTGAAAACGCACCTCGCTATCGCCGCCCAGCCCGAGAGAAAAGACCCGGACAGCCTCCACCATGGGCCGCCAGGCGCCGATAACCGTAGCTTTGGCGCTGATTACCGGAAGTCCATCGGTGATGACCGCGATATCGGTAGTAGTGCCCCCCATGTCAGCGATGATGGCATTCTGATGAGGCTGCAGCTGGGCTGCGCCCATAACACTGGCCGCCGGACCGGAGAGAATGGTCTCAACAGGCCGCGCGAGTGCGGTCTCGGCACTGATCAGAGAGCCATCGCCTTTCACCATCATCAACGGCGCATGAATATTGCGTTCGCCTAGGATCAGTTTGATTGCCCGAATTAGTTCATCGATATAGGGAATTAAGGATGCGTTAAACGCTACCGTCAAAGCCCTGCGGGGCGCATCAAGCTGTGAGGCGAGTTCGTGACCGCAGGTCACTGGTTTCCTCGTAAGCGAGGACACCAGATTCCGGAGTTTCACCTCGTGATCCGAATTACGTACTCCAAACAATCCTGAGATTCCGAACGCGGCAACTTTATCGCGCTGATCGATCACAATCTGTCGTGCACACTCCAGATCGAGTGATTCCCGCTCGCTGCCCCCCGCGTCATGTCCTCCCGGAATTATTGCGCAATGGCCCCCACGAACAATTTGTTCCAGCTTGGCTTTGTCTACCTGCTGCGTGTTGTAACCGGCAAGAAGCAGGCAGACGGGCGTCCCACGGCCTTCCACAACCGCGTTGGTCGCAAGCGTCGTCGATAACGATACCAACGAGATCTGTGACAAACACTCGCCAGGCAGTTGGTCGATGGCATTCCGAATGCCGATGGTGAGTTCGTGATGGGTGGTAAGCGCCTTGGCAGTGCTCACGACCTCGCCACTGGGATCGAGGAGCACCGCATCGGTATAAGTGCCGCCAGTATCGATGCCGAGTCGAAGCGGCGATAGGGTCATCGTATCAACACCTACAGAAATACAGGAGCCGAGATGCGTTTAAGTGGAAGATCCCAGTTTATTCGCTGTAGTCGTAAAACCCCCGACCACTCTTGCGTCCAAGGTAGCCTGCGTCGACCATTTGCTTGAGCAGAGGGCAAGGTCGGAACTTAGAGTCTCCAAATTCTTGATGCAGTACATCCATGACCCACAGACAGACATCGAGACCGATCATGTCGGCAAGGGTCAGGGGCCCCATCGGATGAGCGGCGCCGAGTTTCATGGCGGCATCAATGTCTTTCGCCTCAGCGAGACCCTCGTAAAGGATGAAGACGGCTTCGTTAATCATGGGGACCAGCATCCGGTTTACCACAAAACCGGGACTATCCTTCACGCTCACTGGCGTTTTCCCAAGATCCCGAGCAAGCGTATCGATGGCGGTGTAAGTCTCATCTGAGGTTTGGAGGGCACGGATCACCTCGACCAGCGCCATCAACGGTACCGGGTTAAAGAAGTGCATTCCTACGACACGGTCTGGACGGCCGCTTCCCGCCGCAATTCGTGTAAGTGAAAGCGAGGACGTGTTGGATGCGAGTATCGTGTGTTCCGGACAGATCTCATTGAGACGGGGAAAGATCTCCATCTTGATGTCCATGTTCTCACTGGCGGCTTCGACGACGAGATCGCAGCCTGACATTGTGTTGATATCGGTTGCCGTCTGGATCCTTGCCAGCGCCTGGTCATGATCCCCCTGGCTGATCTTCTCTTTGCCGAGGAGCCGTCCAAGGCTTTTTTGGATGCTGCCCAACCCTCTCTGGACAACGTCATCAGATATATCCTGCATGACGACGTCATAGCCATGTATGGCGCAGGTCTGCGCAATACCGTTACCCATCGTGCCTGCGCCTATGACGCCAATTTTCTGTAATTTCATGTGGAAATATGGTCCCATACCGGGTAGTTGGACTTAGAGGACGGCAAGGCTACCGCAAACTGGGTGTCAGACCAAACTGGCAGTGGCTCAGGGTCGTTGGTATTTCAAAATCTGGCGCGTTCGGAATAGACTAGCAGGGTATGGAAAGCCTCACCGTTATCGAAGATCTCATCGGATTCGAAACCGTATCCCGGGACAGCAATCTCCCCCTGATCGATTTTGTCCAGAATTTCCTTTACGACCATGGCGTGGACTCACGACGTGTTCCGAGTGCCGACGGCCGTAAGTCCAATCTTATTGCGAGCGTAGGGCCCGAAGTGGCGGGTGGAATCGTGTTATCGGGTCATACCGATGTGGTGCCGGTCGATGGACAGGACTGGAGTCGTGATCCTTTCGCATTCCACCGACGCGGAGAACGCTGGTACGGCCGGGGCAGTTGTGACATGAAAGGATTCATCGGAATCGCGCTGTCTTTGGTGCCGACAATGCAGGCACTGCGCAAGCCGATTCATTTTGCGCTTTCCTATGACGAAGAAGTCGGTTGCCTCGGGGCTCCCGACATGATTGAGGTTATCCGTAACGAACTGCCCGAGCCTGCGGGCGTAATCGTCGGTGAGCCCACCAGCATGGCGGCGGTAACTGCACATAAGGGGATCGTCGGTTTGCGGACGACGGTGCGGGGATACGAGGCGCACTCAAGTCAGACCCATCGAGGGGTAAGTGCGGTAATGACGGCAGCGCGACTGGTTAGTCATCTGGAACGAGTGGCGGAGGATCTTGCAACAGCGACACCCTCTGATAACGGCTTCGAACCCCATGCCACATCGGTTCATGTCGGCGTCATCCATGGTGGAACCGCGCTCAACATCATTTCGGGTCAATGTGAGTTCACCTGGGATATCAGAAATATTCCCGGAGATGATCCACAGGTACTGGTCGACAATTTTGAAGCCTTCTGCAGGCGTGAAGTATTGCCACAAATGCGGGCGCGTCATGACGCCTGCAGTATTGATACCAAAGTGTTGGCACGTTGCCCTGCGTTTGATGACTCGGAGTCATCTATTTTGGGCCTGGTGCAGGCGCTCAGCGGCAGAACAGAAACCCATAAGGTCGCCTACGGCACCGAAGCCGGTCAGTATCAAGGCGCTGGTTTCCCTACGGTATTGTGCGGGCCGGGATCTATCGATCAGGCGCATCAGCCTGATGAATATATCGAAGTCAGTGAGGTGCAGGCCGGAGAGAGGTTCCTGAAGACGCTCGTGAAAGAGCTGTCAGCCTGAAGTTTGTTTGCGCGACTTTCTCAAAACCTGGACTGGATAAGCTCAGCACACCACACCGCGCTGGCTGCCTCACGCGCGGGTTGGCGTTTTAGCGCGAGCAGTTCAGGCAACCGATCAAGCCATAGCCCGTCGGCAAATTGATCAGGGGCCAGTCGTTTTCCACTAATCGCTTTTTCTGCGAACGCTACGAGCGGCGCCATCTCAGGATAGTCTTCTCGCACGAAGTAGCCGAAGGGCGTGCTGGAGGCGTATACCTCCGCGATCGTGCTATACCCAGCCTTGCCAATCACAAGATCTGCGGCACGCACCAGATCAGGATGGTGAATAGGACAGTGGACGGGCAGCAGGGTGACATTCTGATCCTGATGGATCTCACTACCTGTCCCGGAAATCACGAAGTCAATGTGGGAAAAATGGCTTTTCAGTCGCTCAATAAATGGAAAGCGAGTCTTTGTTCCCCCCATACTTATTAGCACCATAGAATTGGATTGTCGTAGTCGCAGAGTTGCTCGGGTCTCTTGGGCACTATTTCGGAACGCCCGACTAATCGGACCGGTCTGATACGCGCCTGCCACCTGTTTACAGAGGGGCTGTGTCTGGATATGAAGATCCGCGTTTTCAAATATTGGCCGCAGTAACTGCGCGTAGTCCGAGAGGGCAGGGACTTGAATGGCAAGACCTTCATAGATCCAGTCCCAGGTGAAGTTCTCCACGAGCACTGACGGTATTTGTGCGGCTCTTGCCGCCACCAGGCCGAGCGGTGCAATGTCACAGAGTACGCTTCGACAGTGCAGTTTTCTTAATTGTTGTGCGAGTTGGCTGATCTGGGCGGGGTCAAACGGCAGTCGGTCTGAAAGGTCGGCAAGGGTTGCATCGTAGTCGACCCGGAGAGCATCGGATTGCACCAAGCCCAAGTCGCAGTCGAGTTCGTGGAAATTAATGTTCTCACCGAGCGAGGAGAAAAACCATCTGGGAATTCGTGTAAACAACTCGATTTTCAGTTTTGGTTCGCGCTCAAGGATATGCTCGAGTATCGCGAGTGCCCGAGAAGCATGGCCGAAGCCATGGGGGGAAACAAAGGTGGCAATTGTTGGTCCGGCGCCGGCCCTCGCCGAATTCAAGCGGATTTCCCCGGCGCTTCAGCGGCCGAAATACTGATCGAGGAAAGTCTCGAAGTCCTGTTCATCCTCCTCCTCCATCTGCTGCGCCCGTTGCAGCGACGATGTCGCTTCTTCCTGAAAACAGGATCCGAAATCTGGATCAAACTCATCGTGCTTGAAGACATTTTCATGATGTTCGGCTTGCGCCTTAGCAAAGTAGAAGAACGTATCATCGTGGTCATGGATTCCGTCAAGTACTCGGGCGGAAGGGGTCAACGCAGGGTCTTCAAAAAGTCGACGCTTCTGGCTCAGTGCAGTCCGATACCGCTCGTCGTAGCGTGAAAGGCAGTCGGCAAGTGGCTCAAGGCGATCGATCAGTTCCAAGCCACAGCGCTGGACACTACAGCGTTGTCCGTCTGCCTTGGTCAGGACGAAGCCCGGTTCACGCCCGAACTCTGCAATCTGGCTTCGTGTGGCACGCACTCGACGAAATTCATCCCAATCCATGGGCGGACTTGGTTCCAGCAGGCAGGAGATCATCATCAGGTCAAGGAAGCGGATCCCATCTCCGTCAATACCGACTGGCAAAAACGGGTCCAGATCCAAGGATCGAAGCTCGATGTACTCAACGCCGCGATCCCGTAGTGCATGACTGGGTCGCTCTCCCGATTGAGCCACCCGTTTTGGCCGCATGGTGGCGTAATACTCATTCTCAATTTGCAACAATGAATCATTTAACTGCCGGTATTGACCGTCCACCAGGACCCCAATCTGCCGATACGGCGGATAGGATTCAGTAGTGGCTTTCACCAACGAATCTGTGTATTCGCCAAGGCTGTTCAGGCTAAGGTGCACGGTCGCCTGGGCATCACTTTGATAGCCAAGATCAGAAAGCCTCAGACTCGTCGCATAAGGAAGATAAAATGAATGTTCCCCCAGCGGTTTCAGATGATGCGCGCGTCCTTTCAGAAAACTACCGCACACGGCCGGTGACGCACCAAATAAATAAGGGATTACCCAGTCATGGCGATAAAAAGCCCGCATTAGCCCGAGATACCCTTCAGACTTGAAATCACGCAGGGGCACAGTGGAACCGCTGATATCGCGATAGACACGCCAAAAACGGTCATCCAGGGAGAAGTTAAAGTGAATTCCGGAAATGGTTTGCATCAGCTTGCCGTACCGGTAGGCCAGACCCTGCCGGTATACCGTTTTCATGCGACCTGCGTTGGATTCGCCGTACTGCGCAATCGGAATGCTGTCTTCGCCATGCAAGATGCACGGCATACTGTTTACCCAGAGTTTCTCAGTACCGATGTTCCGATAAGTGAACCGGTGAAGTTGGGTGAGGAAGGTCAGCAACCCCTCAACGTCCCCGGTCGCCGGTGTGACAAATTCCAGTAGCGCTTCGGAGTAGTCGGTTGTTATGAAACGATGGGTGAGAGCGGCTCCCAACGCCGCCGGATGCGGGTGCTGCGACAACGCGCCTTCAGTATCGATGCGAAGACTTTCTTTTTCGAGTCCACGACGTATCCCGGTGGATAAAACCCCGGCCTCGGCCTGCTCGATCTTTTCAATAATTCGTGCTAGTTTTTCGCTCACAGAATGTTTCCGATGCGAGTGTCCAGAGCGTGTTGACTAAATGACGAGGTGGTTTCAGCAGTCCCTTCAGGTGCGGACTGAGGGGCGGGGAATCCTGGATATTACGCCTTTGGTCGCAGGGCCTGTCGCCCGATCCGGAGTTGGAGTGGGGTTATGCCATATTTTCATCACCCACACCAGCGCTTCTCTTACAATCACTGAGAATGCAGATCCCCGGGTGCATGATGATCTCGAGCACTTTCTTGCTCGCCTTGTCCCGGATGGAGACCCTCACTACACCCATACGAGCGAGGGTGAGGATGATATGTCTGCCCATATCCGGGCCAGTCTCACGAATTCTGCGCTGACGGTGCCCATTTCCAGGGCACGATTGGTTCTGGGAACCTGGCAGGGAATTTACGTTTGGGAGCATCGCTGGCGCCCACAGGACCGCCGGCTTGTATTGACGGTCTCTGGAGAGGATATTCGCTGACTGCTCGAGCGATTCCTGCCACAGGGTCCAATGCAGGTGCCACTAAGAATTCACTCAGATTGGGCCTATCGGTGTTACCCGCTAAAAATATTCAGGAATAAAAATCGAGAGTCACCTAACGGATGCGTGCAACGGTTAATCAGACACTGTGCGATCATCGATTTTGTATTGCACCGATGATGGACTGGACAGACCGGCATGAGCGTTATCTTCTACGGCTCATCTCCCGTCGGGCGCGCCTTTACACAGAGATGGTGACGACCGGTGCGTTGCTGCATGGTGATCAGGAACGTTTTTTGGGATACGCGGATGCGGAACATCCACTGGGCTTGCAGTTAGGCGGCAGCGACCCCGAGGATATGGCGCGTTGCGCCCATCGCGGAGAGGTCGCCGGATTTGATGAAATAAATATTAATGTGGGATGTCCATCTGACCGGGTGCAGGCGGGCAGGTTCGGTG
>JBMUHF010000073.1:0-3258 GCA_050302555.1 Arenicellales bacterium
GGTAGTCACTTCGGAGAAACAGTTCGCAGCCTTCTCGATTCTGGTGTCAGCGCTACTGAGATCGGCGATCTTGTCAACCGGGCGGACTTCAGACCGGTATTCACTGCTCATCCCACGGAAGCCTCCCGGCGGTCCATTCTCAAAAAGCTCGCGACCATCGCCGACCTGCTTGAGGAAAGGGGAGATACGCGCTGCACCCAGATAGGACGTGACCGCATCGACCGCCGTATTGACGAGATGATTGAGGCCATCTGGCAGACAGATGAGATCCGCCACGAAAGGCCCGACCCCTTTGATGAAGCAAAATTCGTCCTCTACTATCTTTCCCAGACAGTCAGCGACGCACTGCCTGATCTTTTTGACACGATCGCTGCGACCCTTGGCGATATCGGCCAGCAACTGCGGCCCGAGCACGTACCGGTCCGGTTCGGCTCATGGGTAGGCGGCGATCGGGACGGCAACCCCAACGTCTTGCCTGATACGACCGTCGCCGTCCTCAACCTGCAGCGCGACCGAGCCATCGAACTGCTCATCGCCGAGATCAACCAACTCTCTGACGACGTCTCGATGAGCGGACGCCTCTATGAGATCTCTGAAGAGATGGCAACCGCCGTTTCGACCGACCAGACGAACCACCCAGACGTGCTGACGCCGACCCGGCTGCTTGAGCCCTACCGACTGCGCTGCGCCGTTATCGGCAAGCGCCTGTCGGCGACGCGCCAGCGCGCCGCCGACGCTTACCGTTCTCCTAAGGAGTTAGCGGCCGAACTGACAGTCATGGACCATTCGTTGCGTACCCACAATGGCGCACTGATTGCCGACGGGCGACTCGCCCGCGTCCGACGCATCGTTAGTGCCATTGGCTTTCACTTCGCCAGCCTCGACATTCGCGAACACTCGGGTCGCCACCACGAAGCATTGGCCGAGTTATTCGGACCCCTCGGCGTGGCATACGGTGACATGACTCCAGAAGAACGGTCGGATCGACTTATCGAGGAACTGGACAGCCGGCGTCCTCTGGCACCGCCCCACGGGCACGACGAACATGACAGCCTCACGCTGTTCCGGACGCTGCGGTCGATCATGGACCAGGATGGGGATGAGATCATCGGCGCCTACATCGTGTCCATGACCCGGGGTGTCGACGATATCCTTGCGCCTGTGCTGCTTGCACGAGAGGTTGGCCTCGTTGACCTTGGATCCGGGGTCGCCCGACTGGACTTTGTTCCTCTGTTCGAGACCATTGAAGACCTGCGGGCTATCGGGCCAACCCTCCGAACCCTGTTCAGCGACTGCTCGTACCGCCAACTACTAGCCCTGCGCGGCGATCAGCAGGAGGTCATGGTCGGCTACTCCGACTCCAACAAGGACGGCGGCATCACCACTTCTCAGTGGGAGATCCACAAGTCCCTGCGTATCATCCAGGAAGTAGCCGAGGAGTCTGGTATCCGGATCCGAGTATTTCACGGCCGCGGTGGGACCATTGGTCGTGGGGGCGGACCCACCCACGCCTCGATTCTCAGCCAGCCTCCAGGAGTCGTCGATGGTGAGATCAAACTTACTGAACAAGGCGAGGTCATCGCCGACAAATACGGCCTGCCCGCGATCGCCCGGCGAAACCTGAACCTCGCTGTCAGCGCTCTCCTGGAAAGCTCTCTTGCTCACAAGGCTCCCCGACACGACGAAGACTCCATCTCGGCCTGGTACGAGATCATGGAGCAGGCCTCCGACGCCGCCTTCACCGCCTACCGAGGGTTCGTCGAACACCCCGGGCTAGCCGAATACTTCACAGCTTCGACTCCGGTTGAAGAACTTGGATCGATGAACATCGGCTCCCGGCCCGCCCGCCGCGCCGCCGCCCAAGCGGGCATCGCCGACCTTCGAGCCATCCCGTGGGTATTCGGCTGGACTCAGTCGCGCCAGATCATACCTGGATGGTTCGGTGCCGGTAGCGGCCTGCGCGCCGTTACCGAAGCCGGACACGAAAACGACCTGCGTCAGATGTACGCAGAATGGCACTACTTCTCAACATTCGTTTCGAATGTTGAGATGACTCTGGCCAAGACCGACCTTGCCATCGCGCGCCATTATGTCGAACGTCTGGTCGATCCCGCGCTGCATCCCCTTTTCGACCAGGTCGTCGAGGAGCATGCGCTTACCACCGAAATGATTACCTCGATCACTGGCACCGCGTTACTGTCCGACAAGCCCATGCTGCGCAGAACTCTCGAGGTACGGGACGCCTACCTTGATCCGATCAGCGTGCTGCAGGTCGAACTCCTCACCCGCAGCCGCCGAGACAGAACCCGGGATCGTAACGACCAGATGCAAAGGGCGTTGCTGCTTTCGATTAACGGAATTGCTGCAGGCCTTCGCAATACGGGCTGAGTGCTTGCCAATGCAGCAAAAAAGATCGTAAGGTTTGCTGTCGATGAGTGTCTTAAACCGTCATGGCCGGGTCATTATGCATGCCGACATGGATGCCTTTTATGCATCCGTTGAGCAGCGTGATCACCCTGAGTTGAGAAATCGACCCCTCGCGGTCGGCGGTAGTGGCCCGCGTGGCGTCGTAGCCGCGGCAAGTTATGAGGCAAGGCAGTTTGGCGTGCGCTCAGCTATGCCTTCGGTCGAGGCGCGTCGCCGATGTCCAGACCTCACTTTTGTCCGCGGCAACATGGCGCTCTACAAAAAGGAATCTGCCCGGCTCTTCGAGATCTTCCGAAACTTCTCTCCCGTTGTGGAACGCGTCTCGCTGGATGAAGCCTTTCTTGATCTGACCGGCAGCGATCGGTTAATGGGTCCTGCGCAGAAGGTGGGGCAGCAGTTGCGCAGCGAGGTCCGTGAAGTACTCGCGCTGCCAGTCTCTGTCGGGATTGCGCCGGTGAAAATGGTCGCCAAGATTGCCAGTGCAGGTGCAAAGCCTGATGGCCTGCTTGAGGTCAAAACGAATGAAGTTGAGAAATTTCTTACGGCCTTGCCGATTAGCCGGATCTGGGGAATAGGCCCGGTCGCCCAAGAACGACTGGAAGCGCTGGGCTTTAAACAGATAGGTGATATTGCCAACGCGGATGATGAAACCCTGCGCCATGCGCTGGGTGACTGGGGTGTCGAGATCGCAAAACTGGCCCGCGGGGAGGATATGCGCGAGGTGGAACCCTACCGCGAAGCGGTTTCGTACAGTGAGGAACACACGTTCAGCAAAGACATTTCAGATTACCAGCAACTCGAACCGCTAATCCGAGAGCACGCGGAGTCTGT
>JBMUHF010000074.1:0-4693 GCA_050302555.1 Arenicellales bacterium
TGGATGAGATTACGGATCTTCTGGATTTATCTAAATTAGACAGTGCAGGGGAAGAGCAGAAGAAGACGATTGAGGACGTTAAGAGTTTAATAGAATTCTTATTAAAAGAAAACGATGAGGCGGACCGAATAAAAGAGGAAAACTGAGAATGAAGAGAATGCGGCTTGGAGAAGAACCCCATGCTTGAGCATGCAAAGGATCGCTTGCACGAGTTGCAGGGCCACATGCAGAACGCAGGGCTCGATATTGCTCTGTTAACGGATGAGAGCACGATTGCGTACTACGCAGGCTTTTGGGGTTACCTTTCTGTGGAATTTGGGCGCCCGACCTTTCTGATTGTCCCGGCAGATGGAGATCCCACTGTGGTCACGCCGCTCATGGAAAGTGAAATGGTGTCAGCCATGACCTGGATTCCGGATGTTCGCACTTGGGAGGACTCTGGCCATAACCGCTGGGAAAATGTACTGACAGGGATTTTTGGCACTGTGCCACCAAGGCTAGGGGTGGAAAAAACGGTATTACCCGGTCTGGTGCGTAACTGGCTGGAGAGTGGGTCAGACAGCATTGAACTAACAGATGCTTCTCCCATAATTTCAAAGATGCGCACGGTGAAGTCACCATTTGAGATTGAAATCATGAAACAGGCCGGGCGGGTTGCGGCTGCCATGATGTCTGCAGCCCAGGAGTCTCTGGCCGAGGGTGTTCCAGAGTATGAAGCCGCTTTGGCTGTAATTAATGCCGGAACCCGTGCCGCTGCCGAGTTTCTTACCACCAAGGGCTGGGAGCAGTTTGTGTCGCCAATGATTCATAACCTGCAGATCATGCAGTCGGGCATGGATACCTCGATGGTGCATAGAAGGGCCAGCGTCAAGAAACTTCAAGCCGGGGATCCGGTGTATTTCTGTTTTTGCAACATGGCGCAGTTTAAGCAGTACAAGCTCGGATTCGATCGCATGTTTAACATCAGCCACGTCTCCACTCAGGCGGCAGATGTCCAGCAGGCCGCTATCGATGCACAACAGGCGGCATTAGGTGCTGTTCGACCAGGTGTGACGGCAGAAGCAGTTGCCGAGGCGGCCAATGGAGTGTATCGGGACAGGGGTTATTCACCGAGTTACCGAACGGGGCGTTCTATCGGGATGGCGTATCTTGAGACGCCCGAGCTCAAATCGGGAGACCGCACAATTTTGCAGGCAGGGATGACATTTGCGGTCGACGGTGGCATATCTGTAGATGGCCAATATGGTGGCCGGATTGGCGATTCGATTGTCGTGACGGCGGAGGGATTTGAGTATCTGACCGAGTATCCTCGCGAGGTTGTGGTGATCAGATCGTAGGAGTTAACCCATCAGATGACCGCAATAGCCCTTTCTGGAATTCAGGAGTGAAGCCCCTTTATGAAAAATGACATTTTCTGGGTGGATGCGTTCAGTGCAGAACCCTTCGGCGGCAACCCGGCCGTAGTCTGTGTCGGAACTGACGGTTTGTCCGATGTACAACTGCAGCATCTCGCAAATGAATTTAATGTTTCCGAGAGTGTTTTTATTGCGGGCGGCGACGGCGAGTACTCAATCCGCTGGTTTACGCCGACCAAGGAACTTGCTCTCGTTGGCCACGCGACGCTCGCCGCGGCCCACGTGGTGTTGTCTGTTCTGGAACCGGATCGGTCAGAGGTGCAGTTTTCGTCTCCGATAAGTGGTCAGTTGGCGGCCTATCGGGATGAAGCGAATGTCGCCATTGTCCTGCCCGCCGATGATCCTGTTATCTCTGAGCCGCCAGCTGCGCTGATTCAGGGCCTTGGACGGACGCCGGCAAGCACCCTCAAAGGCCGCCACTACGTTGCGGTGTTTGATGATCCTGAAGAGGTGGCGGCGCTCGAGCCTAAATTTGACGTTCTGGAGACGCTAGATCTTCCAACCATAGCGGTTACTGCGCGTGGACATGAATCGGACTACGTCCTGCGGTTTTTTGCGCCAGCCAACGGCGTTCCGGAAGATCCGGTATCCGGCGTTGCCCAGTGCTCGCTGATGCCATACTGGGCCTCGAAGCTTGCGAGAGCGGAATTGACGTCGCGGCAACTTTCACCAAAGGGCGGTGAGATGAACTGCAAGATGCTTGATGAAGGCGTACGGATAGCTGGTCCCTGCTGCACGATCTTTTCCGGGGTCCTTGAAAACTGTTGATTTCTGTCGAGGTTTAAATAGTGCCGTCTCGCACACTATGGCTCTTTTTCTATCCCTTCCATCCTGACAACTGAGCGCTCACGCAGTAATATCTCCCAACCGTTTTGGGAGGATGCTGAAATAAGGCTTGTAGTGCGCTAGAAGAATAGCGCCGATCAACGGGCCGCCACCGTCGCTGAAAAAAGCGATTTAGAACGAGCAGCCATGCTGCAATCTCAACCGCGAGGAGGAAGCGAATGAGTCAGAGCGAAGGGTTTGGTGCCTACACCGATTTTGGCAGACTGCGAACCGCAATTGTCGGCAGTGCGCAAGGGCTTGCCCTGCCGCCGTTTAATCCGACGCTGCATCACTATAACGATGAGGTGCAGGCGGCGCTCAAGGCGAGTGGGGATCAGCCGCTCGATATCGCTAAGGCGATGCCGGAGCGTTGGGAAAAGACCGCCGAGCAGTTGGATAATTTGGCCGCGTTATATGAAGCCAATGGAATCAAGGTGCATCGCCCGAGACCCTATAGCGATGAGGAGCGCCAATACCTTGCAGAGGCACAGCCTGGTGCTTCGCTACTGTATCCTGCGGACCCGGTCTACACCGTAGGCAAGCATTATCTGGAAGTCAATATCCGCAGGGCCTATCGGCGCAAGGAGGTATTTCCTTTGCGGGAAATTGTCGCGCCCTTGCTGGCAGCGGATCCGGAAGCCCATCATGCGATCATGCCTGCGGTGCAGCCTTTTGCGCCATCCAGTGATGGGCCGGGACCGTATCTTGAAGGTGGCGACATTATCTGTTTCCAAAACCATCTTTTCGTTGGCGAGTCCGACATCGCGACCAACCGTGCCGGAACGGACTGGCTGATCGACTACATAACGCCCTTCGGCTATCAGGTGCATCCGATGCCGATGCACGGCACGATCCTGCACCTTCTGGGCACCATGGTTCTGGTCGCCGAGGGAGTCCTGCTGCTGTACCGGGATGAACTGAAAGAGCCGCTGCCGGCGCCATTGGCTGACTGGGATGTTATCGAGTTGACCGAACAAGAGGCGAGGGCGTATGCCACTGTGGGCGTCAGTCTGGATGAGAAACGTTACGTCATTCCCGCCGGGCTGGGTCGCGTCTGTGATGAACTTGTCAAACGTGGTGTGGAACCCATCGAGATAGCATACGACTACGTCAGTTACTGGGGCGGTTGCGTATCCTGCTCGACCCATGCAATTTTGCGGGACCCCTGATTTGATGAGCCCACCTGAGGTGGATCTAGCGCCGGAGTTGATCAAGCAGATACTGGATGCTGTTGATCAGGGGTTTGAGCGGCAGTTGACGTTCACCCAACAGATGATGGCGCTGGATTCGACCCGTGGCAACGAGCATCGGGCCCAGGCGTGTTTTTTCGAGGCACTTGATTTTCGAGGTTATGAGATGGACCAGTGGTCCATCGATGTTGCCCAGATTGAAAGTCACCCGGGGTTCTCCCCCGTCAAGGTCAACTACGACAATGCGGTCAATGTGGTCGGTACGCACACGCCTGAGGAAACTAAAGGCCGGTCCCTGATCCTCAACGGCCACGTAGATGTGGTACCGACAGGGCCCGTGGACATGTGGACACGCCCGCCTTTTGAACCCTGGATCGAAGGTGACTGGCTTTATGGCCGGGGCGGCGCCGATATGAAGGCGGGTCTTTGCGCTAATCTGGCAGCGCTTGATGCGCTTGAAACCCTGGGGTGGCAGCCCGCCGCACGCGTCCATCTGCAGTCTGTAACGGAAGAAGAGTGCACCGGTAACGGAGCATTGTCGGCGCTGGTCAGGGGCTATCGGGCAGATGCCGCCCTCATTCCGGAGCCCGAAGAAAATATGCTGGTGCGGGCCAATACCGGGGTGATCTGGTTCCGGGTTCATGTGCGAGGCAGGCCGGTTCATGTGCGCGAAGCAGGCCAGGGCGCGAATGCGATCGAAGCCGCGGTGTCTCTGATTCCGCCGCTCAAGGCGCTTGAGCGCAAGTGGAACAGCTCCCGTTCGGAGCATCGCTATTTTGAATCACTGGAGCATCCGATCAATTTCAATATCGGCAAGATTGTTGGGGGTGATTGGGCTTCTTCGGTTCCCTCGTGGTGCACCTTTGATGTGAGGGCTGCTATTTATCCGGGTGTCGATCCTCGTGAAGCTGCCAGAGAGATCGAAGAATGTATTTCAACGCACGCAAGCGAGCATACCTTTTTGCGTGATAACCCACCCCAAGTGGAATACAACGGTTTTTTTGCCCGTGGCTATGTTCTGGAGGAAGGGAGCGAGGCTGAGCAGGTGCTGGGTCAGGCCCATGCCGCGAGCTTTGGGGCTAGCCTTGAGTCTTTTGTGACCCCGGGGTATCTCGACGGCAGGGTATTCGTGCTGTATGACGATTGCCCTTGTCTGGTGTATGGCCCCGTTTCCCGAGATATTCATGCCTTCGACGAGCGGGTCAGCCTCGCGTCGCTGAAGCGTGTGACCGGGACGATCGCGCTCTTCGTGGCTTCCTGGTG
>JBMUHF010000075.1:0-10137 GCA_050302555.1 Arenicellales bacterium
CGCCGGGCTTGATTCTTCAGGACGGCATGGCGATGGGAGAAAGTGCCACGTCCGGAATCTTGCCCCGATAGTCTGACCGAGTAGCCGTCCTCAATCAGCGATGCGTAAGCCATGGTCTCGGCAAAACCCCAGTCCATCATGATCTCACCGCGCGCCATGCGGACTCGGTCTTCGAGTATCCGTTTTACTCTGCGATGGAGTTCAAAACCGTCGGGCAGAGTAACAAGGCGCTGGTTCAGACTCATAACGCGATTGCGCGTGATCGTGGTATCTGCGGGATCGGTCCACTGCGCGCCGAGGTAAGGCGCCCAGTCAACAAGAAAGCGGGACTTGTCAGCATCATAGGCAGGGGGATAGACCACACGCCCTTCGTCCAGTGCTTGTCGATAATCCGTTACCAACGCCTCACTTTGCGCTTGACTGACGGTTCCTTCAGCAATTAGTTTTTCGGCATACCGTTGACGGGTGGTAGGCAAAGCCCGGATCACACGATACATCGACGGCTGCGTGATTGAAGGTTCATCGGCCTCGTTATGGCCCAGCCTGCGATAGCAGATGATGTCAATCACCACATCCTTGTGAAAATGCATTCGGTAGCGATGCGCAAGTTCAGTCGCGAACATCACAGCTTCAGGATCGTCGCCATTGACATGGAATATTGGCGCCTGCACCATTTTTGCAATCTCGGTGCAGTACGGCGTCGATCGGGCATCGAGGGGGTTGCGCGTTGTGAATCCAATCTGGTTATTCACAATCGGGTGAATCGTGCCGCCGGTCGAGAAGCCCCGGGTGTTGGACATGTTGAGTGTCTCCATGACCACTCCCTGTCCGGCGAATGCTGCATCACCGTGAACCAGAACGGGCATCACCTGGTCCTTATCTTCGTCGCCTCGTCGGTCCTGACGGGCGCGTACGGAGCCCTCCACCACGGGATTAATGATCTCAAGGTGTGAGGGATTGAACGAGAGTGCTACGTGAACCGTCCCGCCTGGGGTGTTGACGTCAGCAGAAAATCCCTGATGATACTTAACATCGCCGGTATTGATGTCTGCACCGTTGGTTTCGATTTTCCCTTCGAATTCACTGAACAGGTCTTCTGGAGATTTGCCTAGAATGTTTACCAGCACGTTAAGGCGTCCACGGTGCGCCATGCCGATTACGACCTCTCTCACCCCGACTTTTCCCGAAACCTGGATTAACTCCTGAAGCGCCGGTACGAGTGTTTCCCCGCCTTCCAGGGAAAACCGTTTCTGGCCGACGAACCGGGTATGCAGATACCGCTCGAGTCCTTCCGCGGCGGTTAGACGCTGGAGGAGGTGTTTTTTGAAATCAGCGCTGGGGCGGGGTCGAACCGGGTCGGTCTCCAATCGGTCTTGAAGCCACCGCTTTTCTGCTGTGTCCGCAATGTGCATGAATTCCACACCAACAGGCCCGCAGTACACGTCGTTGCAAAGGTCGCGGATACGGCCAAGCGGCAGCATGTCCGGACCGAAAGCAAGAGAGCCGGTATCAAAAACCCGGAGCAAATCGTCGTCTGAAAGCCCCTGAGATGAAAGATCAAAGTCCTCCGGGATTGATGGACTGGCAATACCGAGAGGATCTGTGTTGGCAATACTGTGGCCTCGCGTCCGGTAAGCATTGATCAGCCGAAGTACTGCTGCCTGTTTGCGGCCAAAGCCATTCTCTTCTCTAACGCCGGTTGCGGCGCCAGACGTGGCACTTGGAATGGCGAACTCACTAGGCAGGTCGGCAAAGAACTCGGACCAACCGGCGGGCACGCTGTCGGGGTTTTCATTAAATCGAGCAAAAAGATCCTCCAGATAGGCGCGGTTTGCCCCGGAAAGAAATGCAAGAGACTGCGACAGTCTCTGGCCGGTGTTTTTGCTCATTCGGCAGGCGCGGGTGGCGCAAGAATTAACGACTCAAACAACAAACTAAATTATAACTGATCTGCAAGTGCGCGGGACGTTGTCAGCGCCAGCATGCCTGGGAGAGTAAAGGTCGTTAACGTGTGCCCGTATGTCCGAATCCGCCTCCGGCCCGTTCGCTTTCGTCAAACGCATCGACCACTTCAAACTGGCACTGCACCACCGGCACTATAACCAGTTGCGCAATCCGGTCTCCGGGTTGGATTTCAAAGGAAGCGTGGCCACGATTCCAGCAGGAGATTTTCACTTCTCCCTGGTAGTCACTGTCGATGAGGCCAACTAGATTCCCGAGGACGATCCCATGTTTGTGGCCAAGGCCGGATCTTGGCAGTAGCACGGCGGCGAGAGAGGGATCCGCGAGATGTATGGCAATGCCGCTAGGGATGAGTTCGCACTGACCCGGTGCAATGGTCAAAGGGTCATCCAGACAGGCGACTAGGTCAACACCAGCAGACCCCGAGGTTGCATAGTCGGGAAAAGCAAAGTCTCTTCCGAGGCGGTCGTCAATGATCTTAAGTTGAATGCTGGTCATGGTAGCGGCGGGCAATCTCTGATATCAGTTGTTCAGCGAGGACAGTTTTGCTATCACGGCCAAGATCAATTTCATCGGTTTGACTGATCAGGACCAGGCGGTTCTCCTCACTGCCGAAAGGGTTGTTGGCCTCATCGACCTGGTTGACGGCGATCAGGTCGAGACCCTTGTTATGCAGTTTCTCCCGGGCATTTTCAATCGCCTGATCTGTTTCGGCCGCGAAGCCGACTGTGAAGGGGCGTTTTACCTGCTGCGCTACCCGGGCAAGAATATCGGGGGTGCGAACCAGTTCGAGTGTAATCGAATCTGTCTGCTTTTTAATTTTGGAGGTCTCAGAACGGGCCGGACGGTAGTCCGCAACGGCGGCAACACCGATAAAAACGTCACAGGTATCGATATCGCGCTCCACTGCTGCCAACATTTCCTCAGCGGACCGGATTGATCGATATTGGATGCCCGGCGGCGGATCGAGTGCTGTCGGCCCACTGACCAAAGTGACCGTAGCCCCGGCCAAGACAGCCGCCGCGGCGACGGCATACCCCATTTTTCCGGAACTGTGATTGGATAGCGCTCGGACCGGGTCTAGTGCTTCCCATGTCGGTCCTGCCGTTATCATCACACTGACTCCATCAAGTACCTGGGTCTTTTCAGGGCTCGTCAGGTGGCTGATGATCTCTGCGGGTTCAACCATTCTCCCCGGTCCCACATCACCGCAGGCCTGCTCTCCGGAATTGGGTCCGAGCATGGTGATGCCGTCGGCTTTGAGTGTTGCAAGGTTGCGCTGTGTAGCGGATTTGCGCCACATACCCTGATTCATTGCCGGCGCCAGGGCTATTGGCGCGGAAGTGGCAAGGCATACGGTACCTAGAAGGTCTGATGCCATGCCACCGGCGAGTCGGGCAATGAAGTCAGCACTGGCGGGTGCCACGACCAGGCGATCGGCCCATCGGGCAATTTCGATATGACCCATACCGGATTCGGCCGAAGGATCCAGCAGGGAATCACGGACCGGCCGACCACTTAGCGCCTGCATGGTGAGTGGCGCGATAAATGCCTTGGCAGCGTCGGTCATCACTACTTGGACCTCGGCGCCGTGATCCACCAGTCGGCGGACCAGTTCAGCGGATTTATATGCCGCAATGCCTCCGGTGATGCCCAGGACAATATGTTGATCAGAGAGGGAAGGCATGATTGCGCAGTTTAACGGTTGGTTTGGTTGTGTGAAATACCAGTTCTGCAGGAGCTACGGGCTCGTTCAGATCGAAAATGCGTGGGGCCCTAGGAAAAAGGCCTGGAATCTGGTATAAATCCCGCCCTTCGTATTGTTTGCCATTCAGGGTTAGCACCATGGCCAGAGTCTGCCAGGTAACAGGAAAGCGGGTGATGTCGGGCAATAATGTCTCGCACGCCAACAACAAGACCAAGCGGGTATTCAAAGCGAATATCCATGATCGCCGGTTTTGGGTCCAAAGTGAGAACCGCTGGGTGAAATTGCGGGTCTCCCATCAGGGTTTGAGAATCATTGATAAAAAGGGCATCGATGCCGTTCTTACGGACCTGCGCACTCGTGGCGCCAAGGTCTGATCGGGCATAGGAACAGACCATGAGAGATAAAATCAAACTGGTGTCTTCAGCTGGAACCGGTCATTACTACACAACGACCAAAAACAAGCGTAATCAGCCTGAGAAGATGGAAATCCGAAAATACGATCCGGTGGTTCGTAAACACGTAGCCTACAAGGAATCCAAGATCAAGTAAGCCGACGCTGAGTTACCTTTGTTCCCGGCAGGGATTTGCGACTACGCGAAAAAGAGGGCATGCCGGGATCTGTATCGACACCCCCGCACTGCGGGGGTTTTTTGTAGGATCAGCGTGCCCGGTAGGTAATGCGGCCTTTACTGAGATCATACGGGGTCAGTTGAACAGTAACTTTGTCACCGCGGAGAATACGGATGTAGTTTTTCCGCATCTTGCCGGAGATGTGTGCGGTGACCACATGTCCGTTCTCTAGCTCTACGCGAAACTGCGTATTTGGCAGGTTCTCAAGAACCGTACCCTCCATTTCAATATGTTCTTCTTTTGCCACGCGATATTCTGGGCCCCCGCCCGATGACTGATTACGATCGCGGAGTATACCGAACTTTGGTATTCTCGATGCAGTCTGGATTCTTGATCTGGCAGATCCGTTCGCGATACCAAGCGGATCACACCTGGTTGCCACTCTGCACACATCAACCCTGACGACATGATTGAACTTTTTTTCTGGCCTACGCCCAACGGCATGAAACCGTTGATTTTTCTTCATGAAACCGGGCTTGAGTATGAGTTGACGCCGGTTGATATCAATCGGGGCGAGCAGTTCGGCCAGCGCTTTCTGAAGATCGCGCCCAATGGCCGTATCCCCGCTATCGTAGATACCGTACCCGAGGGTGGGAGTTCGCCGGTGTCTGTCTTCGAATCCGGCACCATCCTGATTTATCTTGCCGAAAAGGCTGGCGCGCTGCTTCCAGATTCTTTGAGAGCGCGCACTGAGGTGCTCGAGTGGGTGATGTGGCAGATGGCCGGATTGGGACCGATGCTTGGTCAGAATCATCACTTCAACGTTTATGCGCCGGAAAAGGTTCCTTACGCCATTCGACGGTATAACGACGAAGCCTCCCGTCTATACGCAGTTTTGGATCATCGTCTCGCCGAGCGCGAATTCATCTGCACTGATTACACTATCAGCGATATCGCCTGCTATCCCTGGGTTGCCCGGCACGAGCGCCATCAGATTGATTTGGATAACTTTCCCAACGTCAAACGCTGGTTTGCCACGATCAGCGAACGCCCCGCGGTGATTGAGGCTTACCGTGAGGCCAAAACGGTGAACGTTGGGGCGCCCGTCACGAAAGCCTCGCACAATGTACTTTTTGGGCAGACTGCTGAGACTGTCCGAAAGGCGACAAAAGAAAACCAGAATTGATCGATACTTTGCCCCTCGCCTGGGGCAGGGGAGAGCGCCTCGCCGGTCCGTCTAAGCTGTCAACTCGGCGGGATTACGGGGTAGGGATACTTGGACACAGAGTCCTGGATGGTTGTCCCGTAGGGTAAGTGTTCCATTGTGTAAGTGGATTACCGCTCGCACCAGACTCAAGCCCAGTCCATTGCCCGGAGTAGAGCGGCTGGCATCTGTGCGATAGAAGCGCTGAAAGACTTTTTCCTTTTCGGTCGACGCAATCCCGGCACCGCTGTCGCAGACACTTATACCGCCAAAGCCCGACTCGGCGGTAATTGTCAGGCGAATATTGCCCCCCTCCGGGGTGTACTTGACGGCGTTATCAACAAGATTGGCGAGCGCTTGGAACAGCATATCCCTGTCCGCCAAGATTGAAACCGGCGATTGCACGTTTACCGATAGAACTTGATGCTTCTCGTCAGACAGAGGTTCGTATAGTTCTGCAACGTCGTGCACCAGGTCAGGCAACGAAAGGGATTGTTTGATCGTTCTGGCCGACTCAGACTCAAGCCGTGCGATTCGAAGCAGCGCGTTGAAGAGGTTCAGCAGTCGATCGGCTTCGGCAAGTGCATCATGCAGTTCCTTCGAACTGCCCGTACCGGATGATGCATGGGACGTCAAGGACTCCAGCTTCTGTCGAAGATGAAAAAGCGGCGTTTTCAGATCATGTGCGATGTTGTCACTCACCTGGCGGATGCCATCCATAAGTTCTTGAATCTGGTCAAGCATCTGATTGAGATTTGCGGACAAGCGATCAAACTCGTCCTGGCGTGAACTTACGGGAACGCGCCGCTCCAGTTCGCCAGCAATAATTCGTTGACTGGTCTCGTTGATGACCTCGAGTCTTGCCAGCATTCTTCGGCTGATAAAAAAGCCGCCGGCGAGACCTAACAGAACAGTAAGGACGACACCCCAGCTAAGTGCCGTGATCATGCGTCGCTGTGCGGATTTCAGTTCGTGAATGTCCTGACCCACCAGGAGTTGGAAGCCGCCGGTCAGTTGGAATCGGCGCGCTCGCGCACTATGCAAGCCCGGATCATCCCTGTCACTGGTATCCAGATTGAAGTTAAACCAGCCGTCTTCTGGAACAACCTGCGGCCAGCGACTGATATTACCCACGATTGGCCTCCCCAGGGGATCTGACAACAGGTAGAGCGATGAGCCAGTGGGTTGTTGACGAGTGATGCGGTCGAGAATAAGGAGACGCAGTCCGGGAACACCGCGGTTTTCATAGCGTTCGGCCAATGTCTGAATCTCGGTACGGATTACGGCATCCGACTGGGTGGCCATGTAGCGTACGCTCGACCAGTAAACAAAACTGAAAAGGAGTAGCACCGAGACGGTGAAGAGCAACACGTACAGCAGGGCCAGCCGAAAAGTTGAGCTGGTGAGGAAACTATTCTGGTTCACGTAGCATGTACCCGGCGCCGCGCACCGTGTGCAGTAACGGTTCATCAAAGTCGCGGTCGATTTTGGCGCGCAACCGACTGACGTGAACGTCAATAACATTGGTCTGGGGATCAAAATGATAATCCCAGACATTTTCCAGGAGCATCGTTCGGGTAACTACCTGCCCACTGTGACGCATCAGGTACTCGAGCAGTCGGAACTCCCGGGGTTGCAGAATAATACGATGATCTGCCCGCTGTACTTTTCGTGCGAGAACATCCATCTTCAGGTTGGCAACCGTCAGCTGAGTGGTGACACTGCCCTGATTGGGCCGCCGGCCGAGCGCCTCTACCCGCGCGAGCAACTCCTCGAAAGCGAAGGGCTTGGGCAGATAGTCGTCTCCGCCTGCGCGAAGGCCCGACACACGGTCTTCGAGGTCTCCGAGCGCGCTGAGGATTAGGACGGGAACCTGGTTATCCTGCTGGCGCAGCGATTGCACAATAGATAAACCGTCCATTGATGGCAGCATTCGATCAACAATGAGGACATCATAGTCTTCATCAGACGCCATCGAGAGTCCGTCTGCCCCGTTGTCCGCGACGGCAGTCACGTGGCCCGCTTCCCGCAGGCCACGAGTGACATAGCGGGAGGCCTCAGGATCGTCCTCTATAAGAAGAATGCGCACGCAGATGATTTTACCGCTGCATTACTCGCTGACAAATTCGGGCACAAAAAAAAAGTCCAGCCGGGGCAAAGAGGCCCGACTGGACAATGGACACAGGGAGTTAGCCTGTCTTTAGGGCAACATATCGTTGGTTACCCTCCCTTTGGACCAACAACAGGACCGGTTTCTTCGCAGGCTTAAGTTTCTTGACCTCACCGACAACATCCTGAGGGGTGCTTACGGGGGCGCTACCGACCTTCAGGATGATGTCGCCCGCCCTGAGTCCCTGACGGGCTGCAGGGCTTGACGGCATAACCTCTTGAATTAAGACACCATCTCCCTCGTAGCGGAGTGCGTCGCGGGTTTCATCGTCCAGCGCGGATAGGCGGAGTCCCAGGTGCCCCGCTTTTGGGTTCGGTGCAGGCGACTTCATGGCCTGTTGGGATTCAGGAATGGGTTTCAGGATGGCATCGATCTCAAGTTCTTTTCCGTCTCGCAGAACACTGACCGTGGCGCTTTCTCCCACTGGGGCTTTGGCAACCATGCGGGGAAGTTGTCGGGTGTTTTTTACTTGCCGGCCGTTAAATCCGATGATGACGTCGCCTGTCTGCAGCGCGCTTTCGGCGGCTGGACTGTCCGGCGTGATCCTGGAAATCAGTGCGCCGTAAGCATCATCGAAGGCTAGGCTCTCAGCAATTTCCGGAGTTACTGACTGAATCTCGACACCTAGCCAGGCGCGCACGACCCGACCATCGTCACGCAACTGATCAATAACACCTTGCGCAACCGATGCCGGGATGGCAAAGCCAATACCAACACTGCCACCGTTCGGTGAGAAGATCGCAGTATTCACGCCGATGACTTCGCCAATGCCATTGAAAAGCGGTCCACCGGAATTGCCCCGATTGATCGATGCGTCGATCTGAATGTAATCCACGTAAGGTCCGTTATTAATATCACGTCCTCGCGCGGAAACGATACCCGAGGTTGTGGTGCCGCCAAGCCCAAAGGGATTTCCAATCGCGATGACCCAGTCTCCCACGCGGGCATGGTCAGAGTCTCCGAAGGTGACATAGGGTAACGGAGCCTCCGTCTCAACCTCGAGCAAAGCGAGATCCGTCCTTCGATCGACGCCTCGGAGGATCGCCGGCAAGACTTCTCCGTTATCGAGAATGACCTCGATTTCATCAGCACCGCGGATCACATGATGATTGGTTACGACCAAACCGTCTGCATCAACGATGAAACCCGAGCCCAATGAACGACTATCCATCGGGCCTCTTGGTGCCCTGGGAAAAGACTCGCCGAAGAAACGTTCCATGAAATGGCGCATCTCGGGAGGTCCGTCAAACTGGGGGTGTCCTGATCCGCCGTGATTCCATGATTATGAATTGATGAGTAATGTTCCAGGACTGTTTGTCGTAGGAGAAGCGAATTTCTCGGACCATGGAGCGAACCGTCTTGGAGCATCAGCTCTTATGCAGGGTCTCGCTGATGGTTATTTTGTACTTCCTTACACAATAGGAAACTACTTGGCTCCTCTTCTGGGAGAAAAACCTCTTGCTGAGAATGACCCAGCGTGTTCCAATGTAGTTCACCAAGTCGCAGAACGAACACAAAAGTGGTTATCAACAAATGGAACAAGGTCAGTTGACTGGTTCCACAGAGAGCTTGGAAAGCTTGTATGGAACTTTATAGGCATGGAACGGGATAAGAACGGCCTTGAAAAAGCGCTTTCGGAAATACCTTCACTGAGAGAGGAATTTGAAAAGGATGTTCGAGTCCTTGGTTCAGCAGATAATTTAAATACATCTCTTGAAAAGGTCGGGCGAGTAGCTGATTTCTTTGAACTCGCTGAATTAAAAGCACGCGATGCTTTAGAACGTGCTGAATCATGTGGAGGGCACTTCCGTTCAGAGAGTCAAACCCCTGAAGGTGAAGCTTTACGCGATGACGATAATTTCTCTCATGTCGCTGCATGGGAATGGGGTGGGACTTCGGGTTCCGCTATACGTCATAAAGAAGAGTTGGAATTTGAGTATGTCCCACTTACACAACGGTCATACAAATAGGAATTAGGTCTAATAGTGGTAACAAGAAACTCGGTAGCGATAGTCAACGCAAAGGGGGGTACTTTCAAAACTTCAATAGTTGGAAATCTAGCTGTTCTAGCTCAAAAGGAGGGAAAGAAAGTTCTTGTAATAGACCTTGATGTCCAAGCTCAGCAGAGTATGCAACTTGGGTATATCGGAAATGGAGTTGAACCCGACAATGGATCTGATTTAGCGAACTGGATAATCAATGGAGGACCTGTACCCATTCGTCAAGATATTGGTGGCCGCGTTGGACTGGACCTGCTTGAAGGGGGCCCATTGCTAGCTACTGAGAAGTTGCTTCCCCACCGGGATGATTGGTCAACGTTACTTCTAGATGAAAGATTGCAATCAATTAAGAAAAAATATGATGTAATTCTTATTGATTTCTCACCATCTATTACTTCTCTTCTTACACACATGGGACTTGAAACCGCCAATATAATTCTGGTTCCTATAGATGGATCTGAGATGTCAATTGACGGAATCGACTTATTAGAACTCATGTTCGAGGAAGAAACAACGAAAGGCG